>NZ_CAWUOL010000014.1:0-70007 GCF_963923915.1 Nodularia chucula CCY0103
CCTACTCCCTACTCCCTACTCCCTACTCCCTACTCCCTACTCCCTACTCCCCAGCAATAATTGATATTGCTTCCACTTCTCCTGCTGACGGACTCTTTTTTCTGTCGTCAGAGTATCAAAACAGTGAGGACAAGAAATACCTTCCTCATATTTAGGATCAGTCTTATCCATAGCAGAAATGGGATGTCCACAACAAAAGCACCGGTCATGACTACCTGACTCTAAGCCATGACGGACAGCTACTCGGTCATCAAATACAAAACATTCACCTTCCCACAAACTCTCTTCTGTTGGTACTGATTCTAAATATTTGAGAATACCGCCTTTGAGGTGATAGACTTCGGCAAAGCCTTGGGAAAGCATAAAAGATGAAGCTTTTTCACAACGAATACCCCCAGTGCAAAACAAAGCGACTTTTTTATGTTGATGGGGATTGAGGTTGTGGTTCACATATTCGGGAAATTCTCGAAATGATTTTGTTTGGGGATTTTGTGCTTTTTTAAAAGTCCCGATATTCACTTCATAATCATTACGAGTGTCAATCAAAATCACCTCTGGATCAGAAATCAAATCATTCCATTCTTCAGGACTAACATAAGTCCCCACCTGTTGATTTGGGTCAACTTCCGGTAAACCCATAGTGACAATTTCTGCCTTTAACCGTACCTTCATTCGTTCAAAAGGTTGTGTTTCAGCATAAGATTCTTTGTGTTCTAAATCTGTTAAACAATCGTCAGATCGTAAAAATGCCAAAACAGAGTCAATACCTAGACGCGACCCTGCTATAGTCCCATTAATCCCTTCTGCCGCCAATAGAATTGTCCCTTTGATACCTTGTGATTGGCAGTAAGATAACAGGGGTTCTTGTTTTTGAGCAAAATCGGGCAGGTTGACAAACTTATAAAACGTTGCCACTACCTGAATATTTTCTTGCGTCATTTCTGAAGTAATGATATTATTTTTTAATAAAGTAGCAAAGGCTGTTTTGATCCTATGGGGGTTTAGCTCAGTTGGTAGAGCGCCTGCTTTGCAAGCAGGATGTCAGCAGTTCGAGTCTGCTAATCTCCATTATTTTACAAGTTCAAATACCACAGAAAGATTATTAGCTGGCATTTGGTAAGTGGCTTTTAAGTTCAGATGCTGGCTGCTAGCTGCGGCGATGACATCTTGCAAATTACGCACACCCCAAGCGGGATTTTGACCTTTTAAATATTGATCAAAATCAGCATTACTGGGTGCTGTATGTTCTCCGTTTTGTTTAAACGGGCCATATAAATATAGTATTCCACCAGGAGACAATATGCGACCAGCACCAGCCATTAGTCCCAAACAAGTTGACCAAGGTGAAATATGAATCATATTAATATTAACTATGGCTGTAATGGGTGATGCAAGTGTCTGATTGTGTTCTAGTGTCCAAGTGGAGAGACTAGCATCAAGTTCTAAGGGGGGATGAAGATTATCTGAGGGAAATTTTTTAGCCCAGGCTTGAATACTGGCTAATAATAAGGGATTTTCTTCAGTAGGTAGCCATTGTCTGGGGCGAAGTCGGGGCGCAAAATATACAGCGTGTTCACCACTACCACTAGCCACTTCTAAGACAGTACCAGTGTCTGGCAAAACCTGCAACAGCACCTCTAAAATAGGTTCACGATTGCGTTGCGTAGCTGGCGCATATTTCCGCGCATCTTCTGGTGTATTCATACTAATTCTTAGTTTTTACCATAAAATATAATTCGGAGTGTCACTTGCCTAAATCAATTAATTCTACCCAACCACCACTGAATTTTATTCCTCCACACTTTAACCCATTTATACTACAGATTCTCCGGTGGTTATTGCCTATTGTGCTACGTTTTAGGGCTAGACCTTGGCTACCTGCGGGTATTGTGGATATTTCAGCCGAGAATGTGGAGATATTAGCTAATCTTTATCAACAATTCCAATCTGGTAAAATTCGCTTTTTAATTGCTTTTCGTCATCCAGAGGTAGAAGATCCTCTGTGTATGCTGTATTTACTTGCTTATATTTTGCCGAAAGTTGCGCGTCAGGAAGGTATTAAACTCCAAGAACCTGTTCATAGCTATTTTCTTTACGATCGCGGGATGACTATATGGGCGGGAAATTGGCTAGGGTGGTTATTCTCTAGAGTTGGCGGTGTCCCGGTTCGGCGTGGTCGGCGATTAGATAGAAAGGCTATTCAAACAGCAAGGGAGTTATTTAGTAATGGTGAAATGGCGATCGCCGTCGCTCCAGAAGGCGGTAATAATGGTCATAGTGAAGTTGTCAGTCCCTTAGAACCCGGTGTAGCGCAATTAGGTTTCTGGTGTGCGGAAGATTTGCAAAAAGCCCAGCGTTCTGAGTCTGTGCTAATTGTCCCGGTAAGTATTCAATATAGTTACGTGAATCCGCCTTGGTCAAAGTTGGATTGGTTATTAACTAAATTAGAAGCTGATAGCGGTTTAGAAGCGGTTAATTCTCGGAGTAATCCCCAAGCAGAATTTTACCATCAAAGAATTTGTCGGCTGGGTGAATATTTCATTGGTGAAATGGAAGAGTTTTACCGGCGTTTTTATCATCAAGAAATTCCCAAAGTTGATGAATCTGCTAACTCCAATGATCTGCTAATTACTAGATTGCATAATTTAATGGATAGTGCTTTGCAGGTGGCTGAAGAGTATTTTGCTGTGCGATCGCAAGGAAATTTTATTGATCGTTGTCGTCGTTTAGAAGAAGCTGGCTGGAATTATATTTACCGTGATGATATCGCAGATATTAATACTTTACCGTCCTTTCAACGGGGGTTAGCCGATTGGGTAGCATCAGAAGCAGATTTGAAAATGCAACACATGAGAATAGTGGAAAGTTTTGTGGCTGTCAGTGCTAATTATATCCAGGAGAAACCCACGGCGGAAAGGTTGGCAGAAACTGCGTTATTAATGTTTGATCTGCTATCTCGCATTCAGGAATCGACTCTCCCTGGAAGACCACGTTTAGGTTTACGAAGGGCGAAAATTACTGTGGGTGAACCTATTTCTGTAACTGAACGCTGGCAAAAATGTCAAGGCGATCGCTCTCAAATTCGCCAAGGTGTGAGTGAGTTAACAAAAGACTTACAAACAGCTTTGTCAGGGTTAATTACTGATTAGTCATTTGTTGTTTATAGCCAGTTTCTGGGTAACATATAGGACTTATATTTGATTTCTGAATAACAACTCTAAAAGCTGTTTCCTACTCCTTACTCCCTACTCCCTACTCCCCACTCCCCACTCCCAGGGTTTTTAGATAAAAACCCCATGCTGCTACCTGTGTTAATCTTCTAAATCGATATCTGAATCATCATCATCATGATCGTAAGGAATATCATCAAGCTCAATCATGTCAGAGATTTCTTCTACTTGACTCAGACCATGAGATTCTTGGGGTTCACGCTCTATGAGGCGACCATTTGACTTCAGCCATTCTAGTAAAACAAATTCATTACTAGTACGAATTACAGTCGCTCTTTGATTACGAGGTTGTTCACTTAAAGGGCTGTTAGGCATAGAAAAAACTCACTTTTAGGGTTAAAACTAAATTGGCTAGAAGTAAATAATAGTAGGCATTATAGCCTTGATTCACTTGCCCAAATTGCATTTTTGGGAACTACAATTTTTAACTGGCATTTTCGGCTTACATTGACTACAATCTCAGTAAATCCAACCTTGTATTATGTAACAAAGTATATTATCCAAGTAATATAAACAATTATGCCTAGTCATGATCAATCCATACTACTTTAAGTATAAATCAGCTTTACGAATAAATCATGTTATTCGTATAAGTAGCATCTTTTAGATGCATAATACCAATTTCATATAAAGACGCATAAAAAGAACCCCTCCCTAACCCTCCCCGCAGGCGAGGAGGGAACCGGATTTTTGTGGTGTAAGGGTTTCAAAATAATATGCAACCTCAGAAATAATTGGTATAAGATGATGGACAAATTTATTAGGGATAGAAGTCCGAAGTATTACCTACTGTGAGATTTGGGGATGGTAAAAAGCCCTCACCTAACTAAATGCAGTCAAAATTATCCTGATCCTCAAAGAACTGTTAGATAAAAAGATTAGTTAACATAGTAAAAAAATCAACTAATTAGAGTAGTAATAATGCGTGAAAATAAACCTAATTTATTAATTCCTGTGGTTGGTGCTACTGTACTTGTGGCGGGAACTGTAGCAGCTTATTTATATTTTAAAGGGCCATCTGGAGATAGCTCAGGCGCTCTCGCAAGTGCTAAATTAGTCCCTGAGACAGCTATGATGGCTACTTACATTACTACTGACTCCCAAGCCTGGGCAAAGTTAGAAGAATTTGGTACTCCAGAAGCACAAAAGATAGTAGCAGAAGGATTACAAACTTTTAAACAAGATTTGTTAAGTGAAGGTAATATTTCATACGAAGAAGATTTAAAGCCTTGGATTGGTGGTGTGATGTTGGCTGTACTCCCATCGAATCCTACTACAGCTGCACAATTAAGTCAGGCTAATTCTGTCACAACGCAACAGTCAGAAACTGGTGTTTTAATGGTGGTGGGAATTAGAGATAAGCTGAAAGCTTTGGATTTTGCTAATAAATTAAAAGCTGAAAAAGATATCAAAGTTGAAGAATCTAATTACCAAGGTGAAACAATTACAGCAGTTACACAAAATGGTAGGCAGACATATAGCACTATTTTAAATAATAGTCATTTAGTATTGTCGCCGCAAGAAAATGCTGTAAAAAATGCTATTGAAACTTTTAAAGGAAAGCCATCTTTTGCTAGTCAAGAAGGAGCTAATAAGCTGCTCACTGCTAATGGAGATGTGAAAAATATTCTCGCCCAAGTGTATATACCAGACTATGCTGGAATGGTTGAACAATTACTGACTGCAAGTCCCCAAACTAGTCAATTACCACCACAAACTCTGCAACAATTTAAACAAGTAAAATCTATAGTGGCGCGTGTTGGGGTTGATGATCAGGGGGTGCGGATGAAGGCGATCGCTAATTTAGACCCAGAGTTGAACAAGTTTGAGTATGAACCAAGTCCGTCAACTATCATCGGTCAATTACCTGTAGATACTTTGGCGATGATCACTGGTAATAATATCAGTCGGAGTTGGTCGGCTATTGTTGCACAATCCCAAGATGACCCCCAATTTAACCAAATATTACAATTTTTGCGCGGGCAACTACAGTTTGTAAATATTGACTTAGATCGGGATGTTTTTGGTTGGATGGATCAAGAATTTGCCTTTGCAACCATACCATCAAATCAAGGTATATTAGCAAACTTAGGGGTTGGAGGCGCAATACTATTAGAAACTAGCGATCGCCAAACAGCATCAGCCACTTTAAGCAAACTTGATAACCTAGCAAAAACTCAACAAATTAACGTTGGTCAAAGAAATATCGATGGTAAAGATGTCACTGAATGGCAAATACCCGGACAAAGGGCTTTATTATCTCATGGTTGGCTCAATCAAAACACCCTATTTTTAGCAGTTGGTGGTTCCGTCGCTGAGGCGATCGCCACGAATAATACCCCCAAACTCGATAGTAGCAACACCTTCAAAACTGTCACTGATTCACTACCAAAATCCAATGCTGGTTACTTCTATATAGATGTAGAACAAACTGTATCCCTAGTCAATAGCTTTGCATCACCAGGACAACCCCTAGCATCTGAAGCCAACACAGTCCTCAGCGCCATTCATGGTTTTGGTGTCACCGCCACCAGTCCTGATAACTTTACGGCTGAATTAGAGATGTTATTAGCATTAAAACCAAAAACTGCTCAGTAGGTCTATAAAACTTGAGTATTACGAGATTCCAAAGATTCCGTCAGCCGATCCAGCGCCCCAGTGAGTCTTTCCTGAGCGATGACATTAGGATCTGGCGGTGCTGTTTCTTCTGCAACTTCTTCTTGTCTTTTGAATTTTTGTAAAGCTCGCACGGCTAAGAAAACGATCAAGGCAATGATCAGAAAATCAACGATCGCACCCAGAAAACTCCCGATTCTAATTCCTGTCCCGACAGTGATAGTTCTCCAATCTTCCCCAGTGACAGCAACTAAAGGATTGATCAATGGCATAATCACATCCTCAACAAAGGAAGTAACAATCCTACCAAAAGCAGCACCAATAATTACTGCGATCGCCAAGTCCAATACATTCCCTTGGAGGGCAAATTCTTTAACATCTCGGAAAAAACCGTTAACTCTTCTTCTGGCTCTGGCCATACTTGACTCTCAAGAATTGTGGTAACTTTTCACTTACGCCACATTTGGCTCACTTGTAGCGTTTCCTGATCATACCTACGGTGTACACATATCCCGACCCAAAAAGGATTTCCAGCCCTAAAAATAAAATTTAACCGGAAATCCAGTTCCTCCCTTGCGGGGAGGGTTTAGGGGTGGGGTTTCTGTGACTTTCCCAAGAGAGAAACGCTATATCGGAATATTACAAATCTGAAATCAACAGAACATCCCACTTAAGCAGGAATAAAAACTGAAATATTTGTCACAGTCAAATGAAGCGCTAGACTAGCCTGCGATAATGATCTCAACGCAAACAAGATCAAAAATCTATGACTGCAACAACAACTCCTGGTTTAGCCTCTAGTTTGATCAATGGTATCCTCTCCATCAAACCTTTAGCTAATCTAGCCAAGCATCAAGCTAGACAAATGATGATTAAACGCGCTGAACGAATTGGCGTTCCTTGGACAGAAGAAGTCAAAACCTTAGAGGCGCGTGATTGGACACAAGAATTAGCTCAAGTCCAAAATTCGCAGCTTACCTACCCAGAATACTACTTCCGAGCATTCCATGCCTACAAAGATGGCAACCTCAGTTGGGATGCTGCTTTTGAATTGGAAGTTGCAGCTAATACCGTCCATGCGGGAATTTGGCCGGATGCAGGAGCAAAAGGCGATGCTAAACTGCGTCAAAGTTACCACGATATTCTTACCAAGTCTCTTCCCCATCAACCGCAACATATCCTAGACATGGCCTGTGGTGTGGGTTTGAGTACCTTTACCTTGCAAGAAATTTATCCCCAGTCTCAGATTACAGGTTTAGACTTATCCCCTTACTTTTTAGCTGTTGCTAATTACCGCGCCCAACAGCGTCAAGCTAAAATTAATTGGGTTCATGCGCCAGCTGAATCTACTGGCTTACCAGATGCATCCTTTGATTTAGTCTCTATCTTCTTAATGTTCCACGAATTACCCCTATCAGCCACCAGAAAGATTTTTGCAGAAATCCGGCGGGTGCTGCGTCCTGGCGGTCACTTGGCAATTATGGACATGAATCCGCAATCGGAAATTTACCAGAAAATGCCCCCCTACATTTTGACTTTGCTCAAAAGTACGGAACCTTATTTAGATCAATATTTCGCTTTGGATATTGAGCAAACTTTAGTTGAGGCTGGTTTTCAAACGCCCACTATCACCAGCAACACCCCTCGTCACCGCACAGTAATTGCTCAAGTTAGTCCCTAAGTTCTGGATTTTTTCCCCTCTTCTGGCTTAGGAGAGGGGTGAGGTGATTTAAACTAAAACTGGCTCAGATTTGACTGCATTCACAGTTTTTGTATCTGATTCTGTGCAGTAGATTTCACAGGAATTATTGGGACTTTCGATCAGTTTGATTTTGTGCAGGGTAGCACCCAATTCCTGAACAGGCGATCGCAGTAAATTACTAATGTAAAGTGCGATATTCTCCGCAGTGGGGACAACTTCCGCAAAGAAAGGAACATCTTTATTTAAAAAAGTGTGATCAAAGGGTTCCACCACATAATCTGCGATCGCCTGATTTAAAGCCCCTAAATCCACAATCATCCCAGTACGGGGGTCAATTTCCCCTTTCACAGTCACTTCTAAATGATAATTATGACCGTGACCATGAGGACGGGCGCACTTACCATAAATTTGTGAATTTTCTTCATTACTCAGTTGAGGATGAGCTAGCCGATGCGCGGCGCTAAAGTGGGTACTAATGCTGAGGTAGGCTTCCATTCCGTCTCCTATATAATCTGCCCAAAGTTCAGGATGTTCAAATAACTGCACGCGGACTAAGGGTAAATGCGGTACTAAACGCTGCCAAATCACCCGTGCAATATTCTCACTCGTGGGTAAAGTTTCTTGAAATTCTGCCCACACATCATTGAGGTAAGAAAAGTCTAGTTGGCTGGTAACTTCGTGCTTAATCACGTGTTTCACATCAGACAAATTCAGTACCATGCCATATTTATCTAATTCTCCAGCCAGGGAGATAAATAAAACATAGTTGTGTCCATGTCCGGGAAATCTCGAACAAGCACCAAATTTTTCAGTATTCTCGGCTTCACTCAGTTCTGGTAAAAAATACCGATGAATAGCCGAAAACTGAGCGCGACGATTAACAATACATTGCATGAGTATTCTGTAAACAGAGCTTAAAATTTCTTAAACTTTTACTATTTCCAGCATAAACTATAATTTGTAGTTCGTAATTTGTAATTCGTAAATGGAATACAGCGAATAGGGTTTAGTTTAGAAAGTTGTGGTTGCCTCAGCCTCAATGTTAACTTTTAGTTTTAACTATCAACTCACAGAATCTTGTACCTCATAATGCAATCTCGCAGCAATGCGGAATAACTCTTGTCCTGTATGCAAATAACGCTCATCGTAACTTAAAGGGAAGTAAGCTAACTCTTCAATTCCATCCCCTACTTGACTAAGACTGTGGTACAGATAGGCTGCTGTTTTCGCTAAACTAGGGGGATTTGGTAGGGAACGAAAGGTCAGTTGGGCTTGCTTCAAATCATCTCGACAGGTGTTTAAATATTCTTGAAATGCTTCTAATAATTCATCATCAAAAGGATCGGCGGCTAATTCCTCAATTTGGTCATCTAAAGAATTGAGAATATAGTCAAGTAGGTCATTGACTGGTTGATAAACTAAGCGTAGCCATTCCTCAACCTGTTGATCAGTATCTCGTCCGGTTTGTCTAGTGGTTTGGTAACGTTTTTGAGCCGATGCAGCACGCTGTTGATAACTACTATTTAATTTTTGGGAATTTTCTTGCAGTTTTTGGTCATATCTCAGCCGATTTTGACTGTCTCCTAAGACCTCATAAGCGGCATTGATGCGAATAATCTGCTCTTTATCTGCTGTGTCCTGATTGGTGTCAGGGTGAAACAACTTTACCAAGCGGCGATAGGATTGTTTAATCTCCGCTTGGCTAGCATTGGCATTAACTTTGAGAGTTTCGTAGTGGTTAGAAACGTTTTGAGAATCGACCATTGATCTAATTTAACGTTAGCTGATACTAGCAGCTACTTTAGTTTCCAAGTCTTGGAACAAAGGTGTACTTAAATATCGTTCGCCAAAGCTGGGTTGAATCATCACTATTAAGCGTCCCTCATTTTCTGGACGTTGGGCAACCCGAATGGCTGCACATAAGGCTGCACCAGTGGAAATACCGGATAGTAGTCCTTCTTCTCTAGCTAAACGCCGACCATAAGCGATCGCCTCATCATCACTGACAGTAATCACTTCATCAATCAAATCTACCTTGAGGACTTGAGGCACAAACCCCGCCCCAATCCCTTGAATTTTGTGGGGGCCTGGTCGTCCACCGGATAACACTGGGCTATTAGTTGGTTCCACTGCGATCGCTTGAAAGCCCGGTTTCCGAGCTTTGAGAATTTCCGCTACACCAGTAATCGTACCACCAGTACCCACACCTGCCACAATCATATCTACCTGGCCATCCGTATCTGACCAGATTTCCTCAGCTGTAGTTTCCCGATGTACTTTAGCATTAGCAGGATTGCGGAACTGCTGCAACATATAACTATGGGGCGTAGTGTCCACTATTTCCTGGGCGCGGCGAATTGCCCCACTCATACCTTCAATCCCCGGTGTCAATTCTAATTCTGCCCCATAAGCCCGCAACATCGCCCGGCGTTCTCCGCTCATAGTTTCTGGCATAGTCAAAATTAACCGATAACCCTTAGCTGCTGCCGCCATAGCTAGAGCAATACCCGTGTTTCCCGATGTCGGTTCTACTAATACAGTTTTCCCTGGAGTAATCAATTTTTCTGCCTCTGCGGCATCAATCATACTCACCCCAATCCGGTCTTTAACTGATGCCGAAGGGTTCATACTTTCCAACTTCACGAGTATTTGCGCCACACAGCCTTCAGCTTGGGGGATGCGGTTCAACTGTACTAGAGGTGTACGACCAACTAATTCTGTAATGTTACTGGCAATCTTCATAATTTTTCCTGATTTATTTAGTTATCAATCAACAATCAAAGATACTGGGAATTAAATGTAGTACATAATATCCAATTGTCTGCGGGAATCTCTTTGATCACAAAGGTCTTGAATTGTGTATTTCTGTAAAACTACATTCGCCGCCTCACGAGCTTCTTGCCAGATTTCGTTAATCACAGACGTATCTATATTTTTGTGATTAGCATCTTCTTCACAAGTCCGCATATCTGAGCCTTCCAAACATTCTAAAACATCAAAGACCGTAATTTTCCAAGGTTCCCTGGTCAAAAAATAGCCTCCTTTGGAACCACGTTGACTTTTGACTATGCCTCCCCGTCTCAATGTTGCTAATAGCTGTTCCAAATAGCGGTCAGGGATACTTTGCTGGGCGGCGATTTGGCGAATTTGCATCGGTTCACCATTTTGATAATGAGTTGCCATTTCGATTAAGGCGAGAATGGCGTATTCAGATTTACAAGATAGTTCCACAATGACCAATATTAGTAAGGGATCAAGGAAAAATTAAGCAGAGTGATCATGCTTAACCTTTTCTAGTATACTCCGGTTCCCCACTGGGGTTTGTTGTTTGCGGTAATTGACAATAAAAAACCCCGCATGATAGCGGGGTGCAATGAAGTTTAAGTTGAAAATTTTTTGCTAAATTGACAACACTCTAGAAGGTGAAAGTTGTTCTGAGAGTACCGATAAATGCATCATCGTTGTCGCTGCTTTGACCAGGGTTTGTTACCCAGATTACGCCAGGAGTAACGGAGACGTTATCAGAAACGCGATACTTGTAGAAGCCTTCTACTTGGTAGGGAACTTTGTTGAAACCATCTTGGATACCGCGTGCATAAGGTACAGCACCACCGAAGATACCCAAAACATTACCTCTTCTACCAAAGTCAGGTAAAGCTAAACCAACACCGTAACTCCAAACTTCACTAGCGTCACTAGCACCAAAGCCATTCACATCGGTGTAAGAGACAAAGCCACTGACTGATAGTCTGTTACCAGGTCGGAAGGCTGCGGAAACGCCGTAAGAATTAGTGGCGAAGGGGTTGGGAGTACCATTACCTCTATCAATACCTCCCAGGTTAGCAATGGAAGTACCGACAATAGCAGAGTTATTGTTACCGGAATCAAAGATAGTGCTACCTGCACCATGATAACCGTGAACGTAGGTGGCCGCTAGAGCCAGGCGATCGCTCACATTAAAATTCAACTGTCCCAGAGCCGCATAGTTACCCTGGAATATACCTTGACCAGGAGTAGGATCATTAGCCTCTGAACCCAAGTAACCAACAGTCACTGAGCTAGGTCTGAAGATACCGCGACCTTGACCTAATGGCAAAGTAAAAGCAACACCTGCACCACCACCAATCCGATAAATCGGATTTTCGGAAGCAAAGGGAGTTAAAGCACCGTTACCGCCATCAGTTCCATCTGCAAAGTGAGGGTTATTCACAGCAGCATAATGGCTGTGTCTACCACCGTTAGCCGCAAGATAAACTTGAGCAGGTCCGATAGGAGCTTGGTAGGTCAGTCTGTCTATTTCAACATTGTTCCCACCAGTGTTATCAATATTAAAAGTTTGTAGACCTTCACCACTAGGCGCACCTATTCCAAAAGGTGTAACAGTCCCCAAGTCCAGGGGATTTGCATTCCCAGAAACCAAACGAGTGGTTAAAAGGTCACGACCAGTGAAACTGCTTTGCAAGCCTAAACGCACTCTGTTTTGGAAAACAGTGTTATTTCTATCGCCAGCTGTATCACCAAAAGCATCTGTAACAGCAAAAATCGCTTCACCAGCCAACTTGGTAGTGGTGGAGAACTGATTAGCTTCCAACTCAGCAGTCCGCGCTTCCAAGGAATCTACGCGACCGCGAAGAGTTGCCAATTCTGCGGAAAATTCTTCTTGTAAACGCTGTAAAGTAACTAAATCCTGTCTGCTCACCATATCAGCTGTTGCTGTGGCGATCAATTCATTAACTCTATCCAAACAGGCGTTTAAACCAGCAGCAAATTCAAAACGGGTTAAAGCCCGATTACCGCGATAAGTCGCATCTGGATAACCAGCAATACAACCATAGCGTTCAACCAAAGACTGTAACGCTTGAAATGCCCAGTCTGTCGGTTGGACATCAGAAAATTGGGAAACCGAAGTTACTTGAGGCAGAGTGGTATTTTCTCTGCCCTCATTGCTGTAGCCATTAACTTGGTTAATAACATTGGTGTCATTGATGGCTTGAGCAAAAATTTCTGGCTGTTGAGCAACTTCAGTAGCGCTTTGTTGTTCATTTACCGAAACTTCACTGGTAGTAATAGGAGCTGCAATTGCTGTTCCTGAAACTAACAATGTTGCTCCTAAAATTGCTGGGCTAACCACCAGGGATTTCCACAAGATATTAGACATCTTCACTTTTTCCTCACACCTTGTATAGATAATTGTTGTTGCTGTATGTACTTACTCTCAGGAATAATTCAAAACTGTTGAACTGATTTCTTGAGGCAACTACTACAATTTTAGTTTTTGCAAAGCTAATAAATAATAACTAATTAACTTAAAAGTTAAAAATTAAATTTATATAGTTAACTAATGCAAAAACAAAGTTTATTAGCATACCATTATAGGGCATCTGAAGTGTATGGCAACATATCACCGACTATCTGATTAGACCGTCACATACAATCATCTGAAAATAGAGACGAACTGAGAGTTTATATGTTCCCGTTACCGCTAAGTTTCTGATCCAGCCATATTTGAGAGCTTTTCACTCATAGACTTTAGCTAATTTGAGAAATTATTGCAGCTAGATCAAAGTCTTTTTGTGTCAATCCACCTGCATCATGTGATGTTAGGTTAATCTTGACTTGGTTATAGGAAATTTCTATGTCTGGATGATGTCCGGAAGATTCAGCCGGTTCTACTAGTTTATTGACAAATTCAATGGCGGCGATAAAGTCTTTAAATTTCCGGGTTATTTGTAAGTTAGAACCCTCAACTGTCCAATCTGGTGATAAACTTTTTGCTTGGGTTTGAATTTCTGTATTAGTCAGTAGTTGCGCCATATCAAAAATTCCTGGTTACATATTTTTAAACTGGCAATAGTATGATGCTAACGTTTAATTTCTCCAAATATCGATAAATGCTGAGAAATACTTAGCTATCATCTGCTTTCTTTAGCTGCTATGAATCTGCAAAATTTCTTGTTGAGTGAACTAAGTAGGTGTGCAGGAGGAAAAGCCAAAACTCAAAAACTATTGTCCCCTGTATAGAAAGCAATCTGATAACAAGCCCCTAAAAAACTATCCGCTCTGATTTAGATCGGTTGATCTAATATCAGAGCGGTGTAGCGGGTCTTCAGGTTACAACCAGACTGCCGGAAGGAACTCCGAGCTTTAGCCTAGCTACTTGAGCTAACTTAATCTCACTAGGAGATTAAGGCTAACTTTTAGAGAACAGCCCCGGCACACAGCCGGCTAACTGTAACCTGATGACCCATGCTTATACTACTTTCTATCATGGGCATCACCTCCTTGTTGCCTAAGTGGTCTTAGTTTCAAAAGGGCAGAGCATCTCGCTCCGGGTTATTAACCTGAGAACAATATAACACAGAAATTTTACTTGGCAAAATTAAAATGAATAAACCCCCGCCTTGTGGCGAGGGCTGAGTCAAAAATCAGGAATGATATTTGAATCTTAAAGTGCGTTACCGCGAGGTAGAACTTCCTCTGGGAATACGAATTGTTCATGCGGCTGATCTTTAGGAGCCATCCAAGCGCGGATACCCTCGTTCAGCAAAATGTTTTTGGTATAGAAAGTTTCAAACTCTGGGTCTTCTGCTGCCCGTAATTCTTGGGAAACGAAGTCATAAGCCCGCAGGTTTAGTGCTAAACCGACAATCCCAATGGATGCCATCCATAGACCAGTTACTGGCACGAATAGCATGAAGAAGTGTAACCAACGTTTGTTGGAGAAGGCAATCCCGAAAATCTGTGACCAGAAACGGTTTGCTGTCACCATTGAGTAGGTTTCTTCTGCTTGGGTGGGGTTGAAGGCGCGGAAGGTGTTGGATGCTTCACCGTCTTCAAATAAGGTATTTTCTACTGTGGCTCCGTGAATGGCACACAATAGCGCTCCACCTAGTACACCTGCTACACCCATCATGTGGAAGGGGTTAAGGGTCCAGTTGTGGAATCCTTGGAGGAATAACAGAAAACGGAAGATTGCAGCTACGCCAAAGCTGGGTGCAAAGAACCAGCTAGATTGTCCCAAGGGGTACATCAAAAATACGCTGACGAATACCGCGATGGGTGCTGAGAAGGCGAGGGCGTTGTAAGGACGAATGCCTACTAAACGGGCGATTTCAAATTGACGCAGCATGAAGCCGATTAATGCAAAGGCTCCATGCAGGGCGACAAATGGCCACAATCCACCTAGTTGAAACCAACGGGTGAGGTCGCCTTGAGCTTCTGGTCCCCACAGTAACAACAGGGAGTGTCCCATGCTGTCTGCTGGTGAAGAAACTGCAACTGTTAAGAAGTTAGCTCCTTCTAAATATGATGATGCTAATCCGTGGGTGTACCAGGAGGTGACGAATGTTGTACCGGTTAACCAACCGCCTAGTGCTAGGTAGGCGCAGGGGAATAATAATATCCCTGACCAGCCTACGAATACGAAGCGATCGCGTTTTAACCAGTCGTCTAATACGTCAAACCACCCTCTACTGGGG
This sequence comes from Nodularia chucula CCY0103, assembly GCF_963923915.1. Taxonomy (NCBI): domain Bacteria; kingdom Bacillati; phylum Cyanobacteriota; class Cyanophyceae; order Nostocales; family Nodulariaceae; genus Nodularia; species Nodularia chucula. Next base: position 15,027 of record NZ_CAWUOL010000014.1, read on the forward strand.
GCGCGTCCAACTGCGATGGTCATAATAACGAATCTCCAAATGTTTATAAGTACAGGTCTGTTTATAGATAAACTTTTGACATTTATCTCTTTACAGACAGTTTACCAGATTGTCAATCTAGTTTACAAATTTTTACTGACTCTCATAATTATAAGGGTAAATTGTTAATTTTTCCACTAAATTCTTAATTTAATTTCATTTGGGAGTGGGGAGTGGGGAGTGTACTTCGACTTCGCTCAGTAACCTGGGAGGTGTGGGGAGTGTGGGGAGTGTGGGTAAATTCGTTCCTAATCTCTTATCCTTAATCTCTATAATTCCCAATTCCCAATCGGCTAACGTTAAAATGAGTCCTACAGTTCTGTTTGACTAATCCTAAATGTTTACCATTGACTTAAGTATCAAAAATACTGCCTTCCCCGTTTCAGTACAACGTAAGTCAGCAGAAGATGCTGAAGCTATCTATCAGCTAATTTTGGCAGCAATGCGCTCTGGAAACCCTGACATTGTGGAACTTAAGTGTGAGGGTAAGACAGAAAAGAAAATTGCTGTGCGTTCTAGCGAAATTTCTGGAGTCCAGATTGTACAAAAAGATGGTACGACTACCAGTAGCGGTAGACCACCGGGCTTTTTTGCAGTCACTGCTGAATAAGTAAGGTAGAAATAATGTCAGAAGTTGGCATTCGGGTGAAGGATTTAAATTTTAATTGGCCTAGTGGGGCGAAGGCAATTCAATCTTGTTCGCTAGAAGTACCTGTGGGTCAATTCTGGATGCTTTTGGGTACAAATGGCAGTGGCAAATCTACTTTACTCCGACTACTGGCGGGGTTACTAGCTCCTCAGTCTGGTGAAATTAAGGTTATGGAACCGGTTGGTTTTGTCTTTCAAAATCCTGATCATCAACTGGTAATGCCAACTGTTGGTGCTGACGTGGCTTTTGGGCTGGTGGAAGAAAAGTTACCACCTGCTGCGGTGAGGACAAGGGTTGAGGAGGCTTTAGGTTCGGTGAAGTTGTCTAGTTTGCAATTACGCCCAATCTATGCGTTGAGTGGGGGACAAAAACAACGGGTGGCGATCGCCGGTGCAATTGCTCGCCATTGTGAAATCTTACTATTAGATGAACCCACAGCTTTACTCGATCCAGATAGTCAATTGGACTTGGTGGCTAGTGTCCGTAGCTTAGTTAAAAGTCGCGGAATTACCGCTTTATGGGTTACTCATCGTCTAGATGAGTTGAATTACTGTGATGGCGCTTTTTTACTAGAAAAAGGTTGTTTGATAGACAAAGGTGATCCTCAGCGTCTTAAACAACGTTTGATGACAATGGATGATGAAGCTTCTTAAACACCCATTTTCTTCTATGGCTTTTTCTGAATAATTACTCACAATTTCCACGCGTCTGAATCAGGCGCGTTTTTATTTGGGGCAGCTTTTACAAGTCACGTTGTCTGAATATATTGTATTTTTTACTGATTTGTAACATAGAGTTACAGACAATACTTCAATTACTATAAGACTTATGAATGATTTTTGTTAACTCTAGATAACTGTGATTCAAAACCATGTCTCGTTTGCTACTTCCAGCCGTTTTGTTAGTAGACGGCTACAATATAATTGGCGCTTGGCCTTGCCTGAAAAAAACCCGTGACCATGCAGGCTTAGAGGCTGCACGCTGGGAATTGGTGGAAGCTATGACTAGTTACAGCTCATTTCAAGGCTATGATACGCAAATAATTTTTGATGCCCAATATCATAAAGCCTCTAGCAATAAAGAAATTATTACGGAACTCTTATCAGTTTATTACACTGATTTTGGGCAAACGGCAGATACCTACATTGAAAAATCCTGTGCATCTCTGCGCTATCAAATAGGGCAATCTCTAATTAGTCGCGTGATTGTTGCTACTTCAGACCGCGCACAGCAGTTGATGGTACAGGGCTATGGTGCTGAATGGTTATCGGCGCAGCAATTATGTGGTGAGGTGGAAACTACTGTTTGTCGGATGCGACATAAATATCAAAAGCGCAAACAGTCCAAAAGTAGGTTCTTAGCCAACTCTATTGATGCTAAAGCCCGGCAACGACTGAGTGAGTTACGCATGGGATTATAGTAGATCCTAAACTTAAAAAGTTTGAAACCAGCCGACAGAAAGGGTTTTGGCTATTAAGTTATGCAAACTCAACCTCGGCAAAAAAAAGTTTTAAAAAAGACTTGCCAAATCTTATATTTAGTCTTAAGATGTTTAATTGTGAGCGTTCCTCAGTAGCTCAGTGGTAGAGCGATCGACTGTTAATCGATTGGTCGCTGGTTCGAATCCGGCCTGGGGAGTTTAGTTAAATACCTTTGAAAATAAGTTTCACTATAGCCTGAAGCAGAGAAGTTAAACATCTAGCTTTAGGCTTTTGTTTTGGGCGATCGCCTGCGGGATTCTAAGATTTGACTAGCATAATATGGGCGGTGATCTTTGCCGTCCCCCACAAGAGTTTTATCTAATGTAAATCTGCAAACTAGATGTTTTTCAGATGATATGGGAAATTTTGTACTTTCGGCATAACACTAAACACCAAATAACAGAAGCATAATTGCGTATAATGCTATGCTTTTAAGCGATCGCACTTAAATTCTTAAAATTAGGGTATAGCTTTTATATGACCTCTGGGGCATTACCTGCGAATCCTTTTGTAGCTGCGGGGATGATTGAAGATCCCAGGTTGTTTGTCGGTCGTAAAGATGAGTTACACGCGATCGCATCTCGAATGAGTGGTGTTCAGCCGACAAGTATTAATATTGTCGGTGACAAGCGAATTGGTAAATCGTCCTTGTTGTATCACTACTTTTTGACTTGGGAACAGCGAGTACAAGACCCCAGCCGTTATGTCGTCATTTACCTCTCCCTACAATCTGCTGTATGTCAGCAAGAGGAAAATTTTTATTTAGCAGTGGCGCGGGAATTGTTGAAATTTTCCACTGTGGCGACAAATCCCGCTTTAAGTGACCCTTTGAGAGTTACACCCCTTGACCGTGCAGCTTTTTCAGATGCGATCAAAGAATGGAAACAGCAAGGAATATTACCAGTTCTTTGCTTGGATGATTTTAAGAAGGTGCTTGATAACAAGAACGAATTTAATGATGATTTTTATAATAATCTGCGCTCTTTGATGGATAGCAGTAGTTTGATGCTGATCATGGCTTCACAGCAAAAACTCGATGTTTACAGCAAAAAGCAGCAGTTGACTTCTGATTTTTTCAATTTGGGTCATGTAATCAAGTTGCGTGAACTTAAAGAAGAAGAGGTAAAAGATTTGTTACGTCTACCTGCTAGCACTGTTAGTGGTGCTGCACCAGCTTTGAGTATGGATGAACAGCGCCTGAGTCAGCAACTGGCTGGAAGTCATCCTTTTTTACTCCAAATAGCAGGGGGTTTGGTATGTGAGGCGCGTCAGCATGGATATGATGAAAATTGGGTGAAAACTCGCTTTGCTGATGAATCGCGCCGTTTACCAAAGTCTAATCTAGGTTCTCGTAGATGGTGGCATCAGGTGCGCTGGTTAGTTTGGGATTTGCCAGTGCGCTTGGGTAAGATAACCAAATTTATTGGTGGAACTGTTGACGATATCACTAGCTGGATTATGGGGTTAGTTATCCTGCTGATGCTTTTTTTGGTTTTGGTGGGTGTGTTGCACTGGAATGAAGTTTGGGATTTTATCCGTGACCAGTTGGGGATAAAGTAGCCATGAGCAACAATTCTCTAAAATCAGGCTTTTGGGCTTATGTGGCTGAATGTGGACGCTTACTGTATTGGATTTACTTCAAGCCTTTTACCTTGGAAAATTGGTTGCGAGATATCCATCCAGGACTTAAACCGAAAGATAACCCCTTTGATAAGGCTGAGTTTGCCACAAATCCTCAATTGCGTCGCTATGCTGGGCAGGTTTGGTGGCTCACCGCCATAGTCCCAATATTGGCTGTATTATTAGTTGCACCAGTTTACATTCTGGTTAGTAGTGAGCCTTTTCACTGGTTCACAAGTTGTGCTTTTTTGGCAGCTTGGCTTTTAGCGAGGGTTTTAGACCGTAGTGGCTATAAGAATATAATTATTATTATTTCCCTGATTGCATTCTTGAGCATATTGTTAGCACTTCAATTTTTATCAGAAGTGGCCTTAGGCTTGGTGTTAGGTGTGGCGTTAGGCATGATGTTAGGTATGGCAGGAGGCTTATATGGTGTGGCGTTAGGTGTGGCGTTGGGTGTGGCAGGAGGCGTAGCGCAAAGCGTAGCGGTAGGTTTCCCATCGGGTGTGGTGTTGGGTATCGTGTTCGGCGTGGCGTGGAGTGTGGTGTGGGGTGCGGCGTTGGGCGTGAAAAGAGGCGTGATCTTCGGCATGACTTTGGCCGTGATGTTGAGTCTGCAAGGAGGCGTAGCAGCAGGCGTAGCGGCAGGTGTAGCGGCAGGTGTAGCATGGATTTTGGGTGCATTGCGAGTTTACTTCTGGCTACCAGAATTACTGTGGACACTCATGCTCTTTTTCACTTCTGCCAATGAAAAACGGGTAAATTGTTTACGATATCTACCACCTCGCTTTGATCAACTGATTATTTTGCCTCTGCCTTTTATAGAGCAGATAATTGTAGAGGCTTATCAAGAGAACCCAACAACAGCCCGTGAGACTATTAATTATTTGATTAGTTCTACCAATCAGCAAAAAGTTGCTGCCAAGGCAATTACTGAGATTGCTATAGATAGTCTCAATCGTTGTCAAAGGTTGAGCGATATTGTAGACATTGCCAAACAACTGGCTTGGATTCCTTCACCACCACCAAAAGAACTTGACACGGTTTTCCTTCGATTTTTAGATATTAGCAAGGATGTCAGGGCATCACAGGAAGCTACTTCGCCCTATCGTCAGTATGAGTTACTCACTACTCCCATCAGTGCATTACAAGAAATTTCCCAAAGTCTTGCTTTTGGTAAAAATACTTTCACAGCTACGAACTTTGGTAGCATTGTGCAACGCTGGCTGACAATTCTGGAGACGGCAAAGCGCACTTTAGAGGAAACAGCAAAACAATCACAAGAAATCCGACAAGTTTATATTGCTGGTAATTCCCTAGACCCCTCAACAGCCAAGCATCGCTTCAAAGGCAGAATTGATATATTTCGAGAAATCGAAACTTTGGCAGTTTCCGAATCACCACCAGTATTGTTACTCTATGGTGGACGCAGAACAGGAAAAACCTCAGCGCTGAAATATCTACCCCACAAAATCGGCGCAAACATTATACCTTTGCTCGTGGACGTACAGGGAGCAGCAACAGCGATAACATTGACAGGCTTTGCAAAAAACTTAGCTAGACAAATCATCGAAGCTGCAAGGCAATTACCCCGAAAATTATTATTACCTCATCCAGATAGCAATCAACTGGCTGAAGATCCATTTCCTGCGCTGCAAACTTGGCTAACAGAAATAGAAGGCAAATATTCTGATAAACGATTTCTTCTCTGTTTTGATGAATATGAGCGACTGAGTGAGGTGGTGAAAGAAACAAATAGCCGTGCGCCTCTCAATTTTATTCGTAACCTGCTGCAACACCACAAAAAATGGATTTTGCTGTTCAGTGGTTCCCACCAGCTATCTGAACTTGATGATTATTGGAGTGATTATTTAATTAACACCCGCGCCTTGCGGATGAGTTTCTTGCAAGAATCCGAAGCCCGTGAGTTGATTCTACAGCCTGTGGAAGACTTCCCCAACATCTATGAAGCAACTGCTGTAGATGAAATTATCCAACTTACTCGCTGTCAACCTTATCTCGTCCAGTTGGTATGTTCAGAATTGGTGGAGTTACTCAACCGGGATATTAGGAGAAATCAGCGACAAGCAAATACAGCCAAAGCCACTGCACAGGACGTACAAGCAATTATTCCCAAAGCGCTTGAGACAGGTGTTAATTATTTCCGCGAATTATGGACAAGTTTAGAAGTTAGGGATCAAAATTTACTGCGGCGAGTAATTCAAGGCGAAACTCCTACACAGCAAGATAAAGGAGTTGTGCGAAAACTTGCACGCAAAGAAGTTTTGACTCAAGAAGGCAATGCCTTTCAAGTCCCTTTGGTGCAGAGATTTGTAGAACAGTTGCTAGAAGATGAGTGATTCTCATCTTCATGGCTGGCTAAATCTGATTTTAAGTATGAAATATGACGGTCAATAGTGGTAGAAATGCTAACAGAAAGCTATGCCAAAACTGAGAGTTAATTTCTGGTGCGGGTTCTGGTGGTGCTAATAAAGCTTCTATTCTCTGTTCTAATCTGTCGCTGCCACTAGCCCCTAAAGCAGCACAGCAGATTTGCGATGATACACTGCTACTGCTATTACTGACTACCATCAGCAATGACTCGGCTAATAGCAAAGGGTCTACCTGGGAAGCAGCGTAACTGTCAGCGCGTAATTCTCGCAATGCTAAGAGTTCCCCCCACAAAGTGTCTGTATTGGGTAGCCAACTGGTACAGGCGCGTACCCAACCTAACCAGAAAAACCAAAATGTATCCCGGTAATGGTAATGTCCCTGTTCATGGGCTAAAACGCTATCTACATGGTCGGGAGACAGGGTTTGCAGCAATCCTTGGCTAACTACTAATTCTGGATGCCAAAAGCCAATTTGACCCGCAAAGGGCGCGTCTGTGTTGAGTAATCTAACTTGTCTACCCTGAAGATTTACTAGGGGAGATTTACGGGCAGATTCTACAGATTGGCAACCTTGAAAGGCTAGGGTAATGCATAAAATGGCAAAAAATCCTAAGAGAATTAATGCTAGTTCATAGCTCCACCAGCCGGTGTGCATCCCACCCATTTTTCCTTGAGGCCCCATGAAGAGGACTGCGATCGCCGTCATGAAAATTAACAATGGGGGAAATAGAAATAAAAATAGCGATCGCCGCCACCGGACATCCCAATTACCTTGGAAATGATGCAGAGAACATCTCAAACTCCAAGCAACTGTTAAAGCAGTCAAAATCATCAGCAGATGCATGATTATTGTTCCTCCCTGGCTTGGCGTGCGGCTTGAATGCGTTGGGCGATGGCTTCTAATTGGTCACTAGCGGCTGCATCTAGACTATCAGCAAAGGCGGCGATTACATCGGGATTACCCACAGCGAGAAATTGCTGTAATTTGTCATGTGCTTTAATTACCTGTGCTTGTTGCTTTGTGAGTTTGGCTTGCCAATAAAATGCCCGTCCTTGTTTGTTGCAGATTAGCCAACCTTTATCAGTCAGACGACGTAAAACTGTAGTTACAGAAGTATAAGCTAGTTCCCGGTTGGGGTCTGAGAGAATGCGATCGTGTACATCTTTGACTGTAGCTGAACCCAGTTCCCAGATGATATTCAAGATTTCGGCTTCTAAGGGGCCTACAGACATTTGTTTGGGGCGGTAGTCGGGTAAAGGTGCCATGTTGATTTTGTAAAGAATTGTAGAGTTGGGGTCAGCAGATGATGAATATTCTGTTTATATATTGCCAACTTTGGGATGATTAAAACCGTTTTTACTGGGACATATTCTTTATTTCAGATTACCGTTGTTTGTCTTCCCTGGTTTAACCTGGGCAATCATATATAAGAAATACTCTTGTCTAAGCATAAGAAATCATCTGAATTTAACTGTGATTATGGTGAATGACACCCATTAGAATGTAATCTCGGCAATAGTATTTAGAGCAGGTTTATCCACCGCGTGAAGCTATTCATATACCACACTCCGGAATTGACTCCCATCGACGAAACCCCAGACTGCGCGATCGCAGTTGATGTTTTGCGAGCTACTAGCACTATAGCGACTGTTTTGGCATCTGGTGGCGAAGCTGTACAAGTCTTTAGTGATTTAGAACAATTGATTGCAGTCAGCGAAACGTGGCCTCCGGAAAAACGACTCCGAGCTGGCGAACGCGGCGGTGCTAAAGTTGCTGAGTTTGACTTAGGTAACTCTCCCCTTGACTGTACACGGGAAGTAGTAGAGGGGCGGCGTTTATTTATCAGTACCACTAATGGCACTCGCGCCTTACAACGGATACAAGATTCCCCAACTGTACTGGCTGCTGCTTTGATTAATCGGGCGGCGGTGGTGCAGTTTCTCCTGGAAAAACAACCAGAGACTGTCTGGATTGTCGGTTCCGGTTGGGAAGGCAGTTTTTCTTTAGAGGATACAGTTTGTGCTGGGGCGATCGCTCATAGTCTTGTAGAGAAGTCTAAATTACCGCCAGATGAATTAGCTGGTAATGATGAAGTAATTAGTGCGATCGCGCTTTACTCACAATGGCAGAATGACTTATTGGGATTATTCCACCAAGCTAGTCACGGCAAAAGATTGTTACGTCTGGAATCACACCAAGATTTAAAATATTGCGCTCAAACCGATATTTTAGATGTCTTGCCCATACAGCAAGAATTGGGGGTGTTAAAAAGTCACTAGCTAAAAAATTTTGTTTCTGTTGGAAGATGCCCTTTTCTAGATTAAAATCTGGAGAGGGGTATTCTATTAAGTTGCCATTACAGAGATGATTTCTTCTGGGCTAATGTTAAACCATCGGCGATGGGAATTAAACTGAGATTAATTCGCTGGTCTTGGTGCAATTTTTCATTCAGGGCGCGAATTTTTGTAGTGCGATTATCTTGGACTTCGCTATCTGCCACTCTACCTGACCAGAGAACATTATCAATCACAATTAATCCACCGGGACGAACTAACTGTAGCGATCGCTCGTAATAACCATCATAATTACTTTTATCAGCATCGATAAAGGCAAAGTCAAAGGATTCCGCTTCACCTCCTGCCAGTAACTGATCTAATGTATCCATTGCTGGGGCAATATGTAAATCAATTTTATCTGCTACCCCGGCTTTTTGCCAATAACGACGGGCGATCGCTGTAAACTCTTCACTTACATCACAGGCTACTAATCGACCATCTGGAGGTAAAGCTAAAGAAACAACTAAAGCACTATAACCAGTAAATACACCTATTTCCAAAGTTTTTTTAGCTCCCATTAATTGCACAAGCAAAGCCATAAATTGTCCCTGTTCCGGTGCAATCTGCATTCTAGCCATTGGATGCTGGATTGTTTCTTCCCTCAGTTGTCCCAAAATTTCTGATTCCCGTAAAGATACTGAGAGTAAGTAGTTATATAATTGTGGTTCTATTCCCAGTGTTTGATTTGCCATAACTCAGTGAAACTTACATTTTAATTATTGATTAATATTACTTTATTTTACGTCTTAAGGTTGAGAAAAGCTAATTTTTCTTTCCATCTCAAGAATGATAAATTTACACAATTTCATAGTTAACTTAAAAGCAGATGAACAGGAGAAATCCTGATATTCCCAGAGAGTTGTGTACTTGTTTTCAGTGGTCAGATTAAGAGCGTGTGTCGGGTGTGAGGATAAAAATGTTGGTCGCGTACAATTGCCTTCAATGAGTACGTTTGGCTTACATCCGGGGTAAAAATGCCTGAACTTACAAAGTGTAAGTTGGGAGTTAAAGCATAAGTTAAACCTTGGATTGAATTATCTATCCAGGGTTTACTTTTACTATTTTATCAATTGTTTTTCCTTGATTAATTTACAGCAGAACTATCCAAAAAACCAAAAATTTGGTAGAAATTCCGGGTGTATTTTTATATCCCGATGATACTTCTTATATATCTGCTCAAAATAATTCCTAGTTAGAATCTGTACCGGCTTGTACCCATTTAATTACGAATTACGTTAGCCTAGTGGGACGTAGCCCATTACGAATTATAAATTATTTATCTGCCATTGGATGGATGTTTAAATGTCAAATAAATGCTAGGCTAAGTAGTGATAGAAAAGTAACAAATAAAAATTAGGAATTATGACATCCCCCAAACCATTGCTAGGCACAGAATTAGTAGATTGTGCAAGAGCCAATGCGAAGCAGGGAATAGAAACTGCTGCTTATCAATGTGGGTATGGCGATGATATCAATACTTTCGCCAGCCAACTCAGAGATTCCTGTCAGAAAATGAATTTACAAGTCAAGGAACTCAATGAATTAATTACTGATCAGGATATGATCCTGGAATTAGGTACTGGAGAAATTGTAGCCCCAGAAACCGCTTCAGAATTATAATCCTAGAATATTTTTTGCTAAGTTAAAGTAAATTAAAACACCCAAAACATCAACTGCTGTAGTAATAAATGGTGCTGACATTAAGGCTGGGTCTAAGCGTAAAGCGCGGAATAAAAATGGTAGTGCTGAACCTGCGACAGAAGCAATCATCGAAATAGCTACCAGACTAATACCTACAGTAAATGCTACCTCCGCGCGTCCTTGCAGAAAATAAGCCCACACTGTGGCGACACTACCTAACATCAGTCCCAAAAACGCCCCAGTAATCCCTTCTCTACCAATTATTTGCCATACCCCCATTCCTCTCATTTCATCGGTACTCATACCGCGAATTACCACTGTAGAAGACTGAGAGCCGACATTACCACCAGTATCCGTCAGCAAAGGAATAAAGGCCGTCAGGATCACAGCTTGTTGTAAGATGTTTTCTTGAGACTTAATAATCGAGCCAGTCACGGTATTAGTTACTAATAAGATAAACAACCACACCACCCGCTTACGGGCTACTTGCAGTAAATTCATCTGAAAATAGTTGTCACCATCAGACTGTACACCACCCCCCAATGCGTAAATATCCTCAGTAGTCTCTCTTTGTAAAATATCAATCACATCATCAACAGTAATAATACCTACTAGGCGCTGTTCTCTATCCACCACAGGAACAGCTAAAAAATCATATCTTTGAATTAATCTCGCAACTTCTTCTTGGTCTGTATCTGTGTGGACAAAGACCACTTCACGGGTCATAATTTCCCCAATAGTTTGTTCAAGCTGAGATACTACCAATTCTCGTAAAGATACAATCCCCGTTAAACGCCTAGCGGTATCAGTAACATAAAGGTAGTAAATGATTTCACTGACATTAGCGAGGCTGCGAATCCTCTCTATGGCTTGAGATACGGTGAAATTTTCTTTAAGATAAATTAACTTTGGGGTCATGATCCGCCCAGCCGTATCCCCTTTATAACCCAAAAGTTGGGCTGTAGCTTCCCGTTCTGCGGGGCTGAGTTGTTCTAGCAAACGATTGACAACTTTTGCCGGTAATTCGTCAAATAACCTGGCGCGGTCATCTGGGGACATTTTATCTACAATGTCACGGACATCTTGACTTTTCAGCTCTTCAATTAAGTGTTCTTGGACACTGTAATCGAGATACTCATAAACCTCGATGGCTTGAGTCTTAGGAAGCAAGCGAAAAACCAAAGCGTGCATTGCTTCTGGTAATCCTTCAATAGCTTCAGCAATATCCGCAGGTTGCACAGGTGCGAGAATAGTTTTGGCTTCCTGCAATTTCCCGTCTTCTAGCAGCATTTGAACCTGATTTCTGACTAAATCTCGTAATTCGCTACGGGTAACATTTTGGGTGCTAGGGTTAAAATTATTGGTTTCAGTCAAAATATACTTTCCTCGGCCTGTTTCAATAAGTTTGCTGCTTTTAGTTTAGGGGAATGTGGGAATCTGGGAATGAGAAAATTAACTACCCAGTTATAGCGTCAAAAGGAGCTAGAGGTAGTAAGCCAATTGGATAAATTTTCAGGATTTCAATTTACCAAAAAACTGGGTTTAAAGCCCCGTCACTTCGACAGGTGTTACAGTGAGATTGTGGAAGACATCCGGAACCCTGGTAGTATAAATCCCCAATCTTGTATAAATGCGGGAGTAAAGCAAAAATTCCAGAAATCGTTTCAAACGCGGTCGCGCAGTCCGTGTATGCTTGTGGACGTATCCAAAGGGGGAGGGACTTGGGCTTTTGAATCATGCAATTTACCTGAGTTTTTTATCGCTACCTGCTATTAATATACGAAGCTGATTTGACAACCAGTTTAAAATTTCTCCAGCTTTTCCTGACGATACCAGCAGCGAATGCGTTCAGGTGAAATACCGAGGAAATACGCAGTAATTACCATTTGATTTAGAAGGGTAGTTTGAAGTACGCCTTTTTTCAACCATCTACGGGCTGAAGTAATAACTGGTACAGGAATAATAGTAATTTTACTAATACGTTTTAAACGCCGGATGAGTTCAAAGTCTTCCATGATCGGTAATTCGGGAAACTTGCCAATTTTCTGAAATACTTCTGTACTTAAAAATATTGCTTGATCACCGTAGGGCATTTGCCAAAAGTGCGATCGCCAGTTTACTCCTTTTTCTACCCATCTCAATGTCCAATCGTCAGCATCAATTCGCAAGGCGAAAGCACCAGCTACTGTTTGAGGCTGTTTTAGGGCGCTGCGAACCATGTGATCAAAGCCAGCAGGTAAGCGGGTATCGGCATGAAGGAACAGCAGGATGTCGCCAGTTGCAGCCATCGCACCGGCGTTCATTTGCATCGCACGACCAGGAAGAGATGTGATAACTTTTACACTTAATGACTGAGCTATGTTTACAGTGTCGTCTTGTGAGCCACCATCGACTACGATTAATTCTACATTTGTATTGGGTTGTGTGGATGCGATCGCATTCTCAATATTTGCGGCTTCGTTGAAGGTGGGGATAATAATCGAAATTTTTTTATGCACTGCTGAATTAAGAATTTATATCACGCAGAGGCGCAGAGAGGAGGAGGAATTAATTAAATACCCCCTTCCGCGTGAATCATAGGAAGAGGGTTTACGAATTACGAAGGCTGATTTAAGGATTGCGCGGATGAGATTATTTGTGATAGCAACAGATGCTAAAAACCGTATCGCGGATTATGTGGATTACGCTGATTACGCTGATTTTTTTCATTTGCTAAGATAAGTAAAATCTGTGAAATCCCTTAATCCGTCTCATCCGTGTCTACGAATTATCCTAATATCCGCCTTCTTCTTCGTATTCTGGTTGTCTTTCTTTGACTTTTTTGGGAATGTTCACGGGTTTTGGTGCATCTTCCCAAGCGTCGCCTTCTACATCGTCGTAGTCGTCGTATTCGTCGGCGTAGGGCTGGCTGTAAGATTGAGGTTCATATCTAGGTGGTGGTTCTTGATATCTATCCCTACCACTGGCTTCACTCCAGTTGTCTTCCTCGTCGTCTTCATATTCTATGGATTCGTATTGTCGCGCCCGCATGACTTGACGCTGGGGAATTTCTTCTTCCACATAGTCTTCTGTCCATTCTTCTTCAACTACGGGTTCGGGCGCGCGAACTCTGGTTCTGGGTGGTTGTAATGGGACTCCACTGGGTAGTTGATTTGCTGGTGACACGGTGCGCGGAGTATAGCCATATTCTTCTTCGGCTTCTCTCTCCCACGGTGCTTTACCTATGCCTAAGCGCTCTAGTACACCCACTGTTAACTGGTTAACTCGTTCTTCGGCTCCTTCAAAGACAATCAAGCGACTGGGGCCAGTGCTGACGATTTCATCCACCGAAAATTCGTAGGTGCTGAGAAATTGGTCGGGAATTTGGGGTAATCCTAAAGAAGCGATGACTATGGACTGAATTTTACCAGTTTCGCCATTGAACTTGAAGCCCCGCACCCTACCTAAGACTTCGCCTGTTTCTGTAATTACTTCCCAGTTAATCAGGTTACTTAAGGTTTCAATTTCGATGTCTTCTATGGCATCTTCGTTATCAACGAGGATTACATCACCGATTTGGTTGACGGTGTTGAGGTACATATATCGTGGCAAACTCGAAATAGAGATCAGGCTGTCTCGCAGACCAATTGCCACAACCTCTCTTTGATCGATATCAACCCAAAGCTGATTGACGACACCGAGCCGTTTGCCGTTGTCGCGCGTAATCACCTGGGTGTTTAATATGTCGGAACGCCTAATTATCTGTTCAGAGGTCATTCTATACCGAGTCCTGATCTCGAATCCGGTTTATCTATACACTATTATTAACAAAAACTCAAGCAGATGTATGGGATGATTTTAATTTAATTCCCAAAACTTGAGTGTAAGCTCCTCTGGCTTGAGTAACGCCAATGGTGCGCTCGGCTGATTCTATCATCGGACGACGCAAACTCACAACTATAAATTGCGCTTGTTGGGCTTCTTGTTTAATCATTCTAGCTAATCGCTCGACGTTTGCTCCATCTAAAAACATATCTACTTCGTCAAAGGCGTAAAATGGTGAGGGGCGGTAACGTTGCAGAGCAAAGATAAAACTTAGGGCTGTGAGGGATTTTTCACCGCCGGACATGGAAGCTAAACGCTGTACTGGTTTACCTTTGGGGTGGGCGACTAAATTTAGTCCACTGTTAAAGATATCTTCAGGATCTTCTAGTTGTAAATAACCGTCACCGTCGGAAAGGATGGCGAAAATCGATTGAAAGTTTTCGTTAACTGCATCGAAGGCTTCTTTAAAAGCTCGTTGTCGCAATGTGGTAAAGTTTTCAATTCGTAATAGTAATTCGGTGCGTTCTGCTTCTAGGGTCTGTAATTTGTCTGTTAGTTCCTGAAGACGGTTGTTGGTGCGTTCGTATTCTTCCAAAGCCAACATATTCACCGGTTCCATCGCCTGTAAGCGTTTGGCTAGGCTTCTCAGTTCTTTTTGCAATTCCTCTAAATCGACTTTATCGGGGACTTCTGGCAGAGGATTGGGTAATTCTGCGCCAGTTTCTCGCAGTTGGTTTTGTAATGCTGTTAAGTCTTCCCGTCGCTTGGTTTGGGTTTCTTGGAGTTTTTGAATTTCCCATTGCAATTGTTGTTGTTTGAGAAGTTGCGATCGCACTTCCTGTTCTGTTGCGTCGCGTTTTTGTTTTTCCTCCCCCAGATTCTGCTCCATTTGGCTCAAATTCGCCTGGATTTCGCTGATTTGATTGTTGAGTTCAGAATGCTGATTTTGCAGGGTGTTGAGTTGATTTTGTTGGCTGGTTTGCTGTTCGTGATATTGGTGAATCTTCGCTTCAGCTTCTTGAATTTTCTCTTGCGATCGCTGTTGCTGAATTTCCAGATTTTTTAATCTTTGCTGGGCATCCCTTAATTCTCCCTCCCTTTGTTGCAATTGTTGCTCTTGACTTTTAATAGTTACTTGGATTTCTTGCCATTCACTAGGGGTTTGAGAGTCTTCTAACTCGGCTAAAGCTTGTCGCAATTGTTGCAACTCACTTTCTTGTCCTGGTAATTCCCGATCCAAAACTGATAACCGGGATTGGGCGACGGTGATTTTTTCGTTGTTTTGGGTAAGTTGTGATCGCGTCGCCTCTAATTGCGCCGTTAAACCCTGAATATCCTTTTGCAGTTGTGACAACTGTAACTGCTGTTCTCGTCGCCCCTGTCTGGCTTCTGCGAGGGCTTGGGTATGTTCTTTGGTTCTGGCGGATAAAGTAGCGATCGCCTCGGTACAACGTTCTATAATTCGTTCAATATCTGCCAAGCGACTCTTTAAAGCCACAGTTTCCTGAGATTCTGCCGATTCCCCTTTCCCAAATCGCAACGAAGAACGCTGATTGCTACTACCCCCAGTCATCGCGCCGCTTGTTTCCAACAATTCCCCGTCTAAGGTGACAATGCGATACAGCCCGATATTTTGCCGGGCTTGTTGGATACTTGTAAAAACTACGGTATTACCGAACACATAACTAAAGACATCTTGATAACGGCGATCGCACTCGACTAAATTCACCGCATAGTTAACAAAACCATTGGCATAACGCAACGTGGCATCCTGAGTAAATTTACTAACTTTTACTTTATTTAAAGGTAAAAAAGTTGCCCTACCACCACGTTTTTGTTTCAGTAACTCAATTCCAGCTGCGGCTACACTGTCATCTTCCACGACAATATGCCCCAAACGCCCACCAGCAGCAATTTCCAAAGCTAACTGATAGCGAGAATCCACCTTACCTAACTGGACAACCAAACCGCAAAGCCCCGGCAATCCAGATTGTAATATAACTTTACTTGCTTGAGTTCCTTGTACTTCCTGTTGGGCTTGGGCTTGCGCCTCAATTTTATCCAACTGACGTTGTTTTTCCCGTTGTTCTTGGAGAAGTCGCTTTTGGGTTTCCTGTTGGATTTGTAATTCTTGTTCTGTAGCTGAGAGATTTTCGGCTAAATTTTGGATGGGTTCACTAGAAGCGTTAAACTCCGTTTCCACCCGATTACATTCAGTTTCCTTAGCGGCTAACTCTGGTTCTAAACTCTCAATTAACTGAGTTTGTTCTGTAATTAATTGCTGTAACTGATGATGGCGTTCCCTGAGTTGGGCTTGTTCAGTGCGCTGGGGTTCCAGAGTTTGCAGTAAAGCTTCAATTTGACGGTTAAATGCTGTTTGTTGCTGTACCCATGCTTCCGAAGCTGAGGCGATTTCTGCTGCTGCGGCGCGAGAAGCATCTAAAGCTTGTTGGGCTTCATCCCGTTGTTGCTGACAGGAGAGAATAGATTGCTGTTCGACAACCTGAGTTTGGGCAAATTCCTTTAAAGAACGCTGGTATTGTTGAACTTCCTGCTGAGTTTGCGCCAACTGCTTCACAGTTTCCTGAATAGCAGTGTTTAACTCAGCTTGTCGGCGTTGGAGTTGTTTACGTTCCGCCTCTTGAGTCGCCAGAGTTGATTGTACCGCCAAAAGTTCCTCTTCACCCAAAGCCTTGACACGAGCATTGAGTTCTTCTAATTCGGCGCTTTTCTGAGAAATTTGGGAATTGAGGGCTGTGAGTTGAGAATTTAATTCAGTAGAAGTGCGATCGCCTGCTTGAATTTCGCCAATTAATTTTTCTTGTTGTGCTTGAAGCGATCGCCAAGAAAGAACCGCCTCCCAAGACTGTTTAGCTAAAAATTCCGTCCGCAGTTTTTGATACTTTTCCGCCTTCGCCCGATCCTGAGACAAGCGATCGCGCTGAGTAGTTAATTCCGTCTCAATAATCCGACAACTATCTTCCTTATCCTTCACCTCATCCAGAGTTTTCTTAGCTTGGATAATCTTGCGATCGTAAGCCGAAACCCCAGCCAACTCATCAATAATTTCCCGACGTTCCTTAGCGTTCATCGAGATAATGCTAGTAACATCCCCTTGCAGCACAACATTATACCCCTCTGGATAAATGCGGAGATTATTCAACTCCTCATGTAATTCCGTCAGAGTACAAGCCACACCATTCATATAATAATTCGACGTATAACTCCCGTGATGAGTCACCCGCAAACGCCGAGTAACACTCCATTCAGTTGGGGAGTCGGGAGTAGGAAGTGGGGAGTGGGGAATTTCTTCATTTCCTTCCTCACTTTGCGCCTCTGCGCCTCTGCGTGAGACATCCTCCTCCTCTTCTCTTTGCGCCTCTACGCCTCTGCGTGAGACATCCTCCCCCGACAAATCAAAAGTCACCGTCACACTAGCCTCAATCGAAGCCCGTCCCCTAGAAGTTTGATTATTATTTACCAAATCCGGTAATCTATCCGCCCGCATTCCCTTAGAACTAGAAAGTCCCAAGCAAAACAGCAAAGCATCGAGAATATTAGATTTACCCGAACCATTTGGCCCAGAAATGACAGTAAACCCCGGTAGTAGAGGGACTGAGGTAGTACCACCGAAGGATTTGAAGTTGGTAAGTTCCACGCGCTTGACGTGTACCATAGGCGCTGTTTAACTGGGCTGATGGCTAATGAAAAACAAGTGTATCAATTAATTAAGGTTTCGCAACAGTGTAGAAGAATTTTATCGCACCGCAGAGGCGCAGAGGACACAGAGGTTTGATAATGGGGGGAGGAGTTATAAAAAAGACGCTGAAAACACCTGAGAAACAGCAACATCTTTGCGTTTTTCGTACTATTAGACAGGTGATGAAAGCTAGCTGCGCCCTTAAGGGTGCTTTGATGTTAAAATCAGTTTAACAGGAAGGGTAATCAACCTGTTTAAAAACCCGATGTTGCCTAACGGCTCTACGCTGCACCTTGACAATTGAAAATATGGGGTTCTATTCCATAGTTCTAGCTCTTTTCCAGGAATAGGTAAAATTTTCATGGAGACTAGACGACCAGTATTTACACTCAAACAAATTTTGGAGTTATCCAACTACGGTAGGGCATACCGAAAGTTAACGCTTGAGGAGAGAACCACCTCTGGGTGAGATACCGCAAGGGGTCTTATCTAAGTGGACTCGTTGAACCAAGAATCTCTGTGGCTTGGCTCCCGGAGAGTGTCAACCTAGCGACAAGATATCTTTATTATCACCCCCATCATCCAACATGGTATAAAAGACCAGATTGGTTTGTGGCTGTGGATGTTTCGCCGCTTTATAAAAATGGTGATTTACGTCTGAGTTATGTGGTTTGGCAAGAGCGAATGCGTCCGTTTATTATTGTAGAATTACTCTCACCTGGAACTGAGAAGGAAGAGTTAGGCGAGACTTTGCGAGATGTGGCAAAACCGCCGACAAAATGGGAAGTCTATGAAAAGATTTTAAGGATTCCTTATTATGCTATTTTTGACCGTTATAAATATGAATTTAAAATGTTTAAATTAGATGGCGGTCGTTATGCGGAAGTTATTTTATCAGATTCCCGTTTTTGGATTCCAGAAATAGAGTTAGGTTTGGGTGTTTGGGAAGGAAGTTATCATAATATTCAGCAGCCTTGGTTACGTTGGTATGATAGTACAGGTAATTGGGTTTTGACTCCGACGGAAGCGGAAAGGGAACGCACAGAACAGGAAAGGCGACAAAAAGAACGGTTGATTGAACAATTGCGGGCTTTGGGTGTAGAAGCTGATTTAGGGTAATGATTATTTATTAACAGGACTTACGCAAAATTATGAAAAAACGAACCACGAAGGACACAAAGGACACGAAGTCAAGAGGGTTTCAGAGAGTTCTTGCGTAAGTCCTAATTAAATGGGCGGTTTATAATCGATTTGTTTGATAGCATCTTGATAAGATGTTTCATTCCCTGATTCTTTATCTAAATTTGCGGCAATCTGAAAATCTTTAATTCCCCCCTGTTTATCTCCCAATGTATATCTAGCATTTCCCCTATTTGTATAAGCATGAGAAAAATTTGGAGCAATGTTGATAGCTTGACTAAAATCGTCAATCGCACCCTGCTTATCTCCTAATTCATAGCGACAAGCACCGCGTTTATTATAAGCATCACCATTGTTGGGGTCAATGTTAATAACTTGCGTATAATCAGCAATTGCACTCTGCTTATCTCCTAACTGAAAATAAGTCTCACCCCGGTTCCCGTAAGCCTTCGCAAAATTTGGAGCAATGTTGATAGCTTGACTAAAATCGTCAATTGCACCCTGCTTATCTCCTAATTCATAGCGACAAGAACCCCGTCCACTGTAAGCATCAGCATTGTTGGCTTTTAGTTGTAGTGCTTGATTACAATAAGCGATCGCACTTTGATAATCTCCTTTATTAAAGCATTCTTCAGCCAACTTGATATATTCATCAAATTTAGAAGAGATCAAATCATCTAAATAGCCATGTAAACCGCCAGCATAAAGCAATTCATCTATTCTTATAGGAACTTTAGCTTTACCGCTAGCCACAGTAATCATTTCAGTTGGTAAAAAACCCGCTAAAATAAGATTATATTCAGCCTGCGCTTTACTTACTTCCTCTTGAATTAAAATACAAACCAGAACGGCATTTTTTTGAATTTCTTCTGGCTTAATAAACCATTGAATTTGCTCAAAATTCCCATGACGAGCTTTAACCTGAATACCCACAGATGAGTCAGAAGTTAAGGTAAAATCAACTTTTCTATCTCCACCAATGCGTTTTTCATAGTCAACCTCAGTTACAAAGTCACCTAAACGCGTTTTGACAACTTCCTCACCCAGTTTTCCCTTCATGTTGTTGAAGAAGACATCACGAATATGATTTGAAGAAGTTCGTTTATATTTTTCAGCCATCTCCCAACAAAAATCCCGTAATTGGTTTAACCTCTCACCGGAGATGACAGTTAACTCACTATGCTTTCCTTCTTTGTCACAACGTAATAAATTACCTGATTCTAGTCTGGCGATAAAATCTGTCTGTTGTGCTTTAAGTATTGTTTTCCAGTCCATTCGTCAAAATTTGCCTTCATTTGACAAAAAGTATTAATTTTATTATTCCCCATAAAGTTAGAACAATTACTAACGGAAGTGGGATTATTTCGTTTTTTTTAACGTTCGCGTAGCGTGCGCGCAGCGCATACCGCCAAGTACGCCAAGTACGCCAAGTGAAGAAAGAAAAGGAAGAAGTTCTTAGCTTCAGCATATTGGGATTAGTGCAAGATTAGGAATACAATTAAAATGTGGGGAGATAATCAGGAGTGAACCCATGACTACTACTCTGGATGCAAGAAATCTCAGTTTACAAGATGTTCAACGCTGTTTGAAATTTGAAGAACAGTTTAATGACTCAATTACATCATTACTGTCGCTAGAATCTCTCACAGAATTTGAACAACAGGAATTGTTGAAAATTCGGAATTTATTTCGCAGTTATTACGCAGCAGGTAAAATTGCAGAGGGACAAATAAAATTTCTGTTTATCGCACCCTTGATGAATTTAGCTGGCTTTTATCAATCCAGTATTCAAATTACTTTAGAAGAAAATATTGCTGAGATTTTTGTCGAAGATGAAGATACCAGCATCAAAGGGCGAATGGATATTTTAGCTGTTAATAAATCTTCAGCATCGACAGTTAATACACCTTTTTGGATATTAGTAATTGAATCTAAAAACAGCAGTATTAATGCTTTAGAAGGTTTACCGCAATTACTCACTTATGCTTATACAAGTTTAGAAAATCAAACATCAGTTTGGGGTTTAACTACTAATGGTATGGATTACCAATTTGTTTATATACAGCAAGGAAATCCGCCAATTTATCAATTATTACCAAAACTAGATATAACTCGTTTAGAATCTGCAATTGAGTTACTGCAAATTCTCAAATCTATCTGTATATCATAGCCCCCTCCTCGCTTGCGGGGAGGGGGTTGGGGGTGGGGTTCTTATATTCACCTATTTGATAATAAATTAAGTTCTCTCTGTGCATCTCGTAGACTATTTCTTTCTCCACTTTCTCGGAAGAGTTTAATAGCTGCTTGCAAATCTGCGATCGCACCTTGTCTATTTTTCTGTCTGGCGCGAGTTAAACCCCGGTTATAATAAGCTAAACCATATTCATTATTAATGGCGATCGCCTGAGAATAATCTTTATCCGCAGCTTCATAATTTCCCATTTGCATATTAGCATTACCACGGTTATTGTAAGCCGCAGCATCCTGAGAATTAATTTCAATGGCTTTGGTATGATCTTCAATTGCACCCTGATAATCTCCAAAGGACAAGCGGTGAATACCCCGATGATTATACGCTGCACCCCATTTAGGATTAATTTGTAAAGCTTTGTTGTAATCTTCAGCAGCTTCCAATCTGTAACCCAATTCACTATGCATATCTCCCCGTCGGAGATACGCTATTGCATAATTAGGATTTTTATTAATTGCTTCGGTAAATTTCCTAATGGCTGCATATTTTTGATGATTGCTAACGTAAATTAAGGCTTGTTGATAATAAGGTCTAGCATCATCGGGATTAATATTAATTATCGCATTAAAATCCTCACCTGCTGTGTGGTAAATTTTCAAGCGACGGCGGAGAATACCTCGTTGTAAATATGCTTCAATATAATTCGGTTGCAGACGAATAGCTGTACTAAAGTCTTCATTAGCTGCTTTATTTTCTTCTATCTGCACCAAGGCTAAACCACGCCCGTAATAAGCGTAAGCATTACTAGAATTTAATTCAATTGCTTTAGTGTAGTCAGCAATTGCTTCTTTATATTGCCCTAATTC
This sequence comes from Nodularia chucula CCY0103, assembly GCF_963923915.1. Taxonomy (NCBI): domain Bacteria; kingdom Bacillati; phylum Cyanobacteriota; class Cyanophyceae; order Nostocales; family Nodulariaceae; genus Nodularia; species Nodularia chucula. The sequence goes on from NZ_CAWUOL010000014.1 coordinate 36,888, forward strand.
GTATAAAGAAAATCCTCGATCATAAAAAGCCTTGTCATTTTGAGGATTTAATTCAATGGCTTTACTACTATCAGCTTGAGCTTGCTGATAATCTCCTAATTGATAAAAGGCATTACCTCGTTTATTATAAGCCAAAGCATTGTTTCCATCCAGGGCGATCGCCTGAGTAAACTCCTCAATGGCCGCTTCATAGTTTCCGGATTGATATTGTCTGACTCCCTCCTGATATTTCTGTTCAAAGTTAAGTTCACTAACTGGATTTCCTGTTGAGTACAAAAGCCAAGTAGCTGTCACCATCCCGATAAAACTAACTAGACTGACTAAAATTAACCAAGGTTTTGGTTGATGCGGTTTTTCCTGAGTAAGTTTATGAGTTTTCACCTGCTTTATTTTGTGTAAAACTTTACTTATAGAATGGTAGCGTTGCCAATAGTCAAAGCGTAACATTTCCACCAGAATTTTGGTGGATTTTTGACGGACATTTATGCTTTTGTTACGTCTGCTAATTTCGCCTCTGAGCGGACTTTTGGGATGTAATTATTACCTGATGAAAGTAGCATAGCAGCGCTCGCAACCATCCTTTAAGGATAGATAGTAATCATCGCGTCATTGTTCCACTAGCCTATATTTCAGATTACTAACAAGATTAGTAACAGTTTTCTCAGTAATTACACTGAAAGCACTCAGTCTATATTCTGTAGTAAGATTCGCCAAGAAGATAAAACCGAGAGACTTTTGGTGTCTTAACCCAGTCCCCAGTCCCCAGTCCCCAGTCCCCAGTCCCCAGTCCCCAATCCCCAGCTATAGAATCATTAAGCTGGAATGACGAATTTTTCGCTCCCAGCTAACCCAAAAGCGGCGTGAATCACTTGCAAAGCCTTCACCCCTTCTTCTTCCGCTACCACACAGCTAATTTTGATTTCTGAAGTGGTAATCATTTGAATATTAATTTTATGTTCCGCTAAAGCCTCAAACATTTTAGCTGCAATACCTGGTTGTCCCACCATTCCAGCACCAACAATACTTACCTTAGCGATCGCATTATCTAACACCACATCACCCCATCCTAACTCTCCCGCCACTTGAGTCAGCATTTTTTGTGTAGTTTCCCCATCAATGCGTGAAACAGTAAAAGCAATATCTCTCCGGGGAATACCATCAACAATCCGGCAGCGCTGTGATTGAATAATCATGTCAACACTGACATTGTGCTGTGCCAATAATCCAAACAACTTCGCCGCCATCCCTGGTTTATCGGGAACTTGACGAATTGCTAGACGTGCTTGATTGATATCTAAGGCTACACCACGGACTGGCGGGGGAGTGGGGAGTGGGGAGTGGGGAGAAGGGGAAGATAAAGCAGAAATTGCTTGTGCTTCCTGGTCTGCTTCAATTTCAAAAGCGTGACGCAGTGCCGCTACAGCCCGATCACATTCTGTAGCATCTACTACACAGCTTACCTTGACTTCACTGGTGGAAATCATTTGGATATTCACTTGTGCTTCCGCCAAAGTAGCGAACATTTTCGCCGCCACCCCTGGACGGCCAATCATTCCAGCACCACCAATACTGACTTTGGCAATATTCTGTTGTACCATCACCTCAGCTTCATTAGACTCAGGTTGAGATTGATTTCTCAATGCTGGTGCGATCGCCGAGGCTACAGCTTCCGCCCGTTTTAATATTGGTGCTGTCACGGTAAAAGCAATGTCATTACTATTACCTTCATGTACAGACTGAATAATCAAATCAACATCTACATTTTGCCGAGATATTTCGCCAAATAATCGAGCAGCCACCCCTGGTTTATCCGGTACGCGCAACAGTGCCACCTTCGCTTGGTCTGTATCAAAATATATATTATCTACCGGACGAGCAATTTCTAAATTCACCAGCGATCGCCCTTGGGGTTCGGGTGATCTTACCCAAGTACCAGGAGCATCACTCCAGCTAGATTTTACCACCAGAGGCATACCATAATTCCGGGCAATTTCCACAGCACGGGGATGTAACACTTTTGCTCCCAGGCTTGCTAGTTCCAGCATTTCATTACAGGTAATTTCCTCCATCAACTGCGCTTCTGGAACCAAACGGGGATCTGTAGTTAAAATCCCTGGTACATCTGTATAAATTTCACAAAAATTCGCCCCAATTGCCGCCGCGATCGCCACAGCAGAAGTATCAGAACCACCACGACCCAAAGTAGTAATTTCCATATCTCTGAGACTAGATATCCCCTGAAAGCCAGCCACCACAACCACCTTACCTTCAGACAAATGATGATTCAGGCGTTCAGTTTCAATAGCCAAAATCCGCGCACGGGTATGTTCAGCCTCAGTCACAATTCCTACCTGTCCCCCAGTCATAGAAATCGCAGGTTGTCCAATTTCTTGCAACGCCATACTCACCAAAGCAATCGTCACTTGCTCACCAGTAGAAAGCAACATATCCATTTCCCGACGGTTAGGATATTGAGAAATTTCCTGAGCTATTTTTACCAATCCATCAGTAGTTTTGCCCATAGCCGAAACCACCACCACCACAGAATTACCCGCCTTAACAGTCTTGTAAACACGCTGTGCAACAGCTTGAATACGTTCTACCGAACCAACAGATGTACCACCGTATTTTTGAACTATGAGCGCCATAAGTTTATATTTAAAATTCTGCCTACAGTCTTCAATGCTCCCCCACTTGGGGAACCATGGAGAGTATTACTAGTTGTTTAGTTTATTCATATCAGAATCAGTGCCAACAAAAAACCCAGAATATCAGTTTGATAATTGATATTTGGCTCAATGTATCCCATTTAACTGTATCTCAGTAAGTTGGTTGTTATATTAAGTCCTGTTTAATACTTACCAAAAAACTGGGTTTAAAGCCCCGTCTTTCTAGGACGGCTTTTGCGGTATTATAGCTTTAGCGGTAAAGCGCACAAATAAAAAACTAGGTAGGTCAAGCGGACGACTCCTAATCCCGAACCCTGGTAGTATAAATCCTAAATCTTGTCCAAATGTGGCAGTAAAAACCAGAAATTAAAAGTCTTTTCAAACGCGGTCGGGCAGTCCGTGTACGCTTGTGGAAGTATCCAAACGGGGAAATTGGAATACAAGTATTCCAATTTCTAGGGAGGACGAATGAAGCAAGAATCCTCATCTCTTGAGAGTGAGGAGTGTCAATAATCTGTAGCGGTCAACAGCTATGTCCACGATACGCTGTTCCCGGGCTGTAATACAGTAAAACTGAGGAATGCAAAATGTCAAATAGCCCAGGGTTGTATATTCTACTAGTTAGCGTTCATGGCTTAATTCGGGGTAAAAATCTAGAATTAGGGCGAGACGCTGATACAGGTGGACAAATCAAATATGCTCTAGAACTAGCTCAAGCTTTAGCAGCCAATCCAAAAGTAGAACGTGTAGACTTAGTAACCCGTTTAGTTAATGATCCAAAAGTTAGTTCTGATTATGCTCAACCTGTAGAAGTTCTGAGTGACAAAGCCCAAATTATTCGTCTGAACTGTGGGCCACGTCGCTATCTCCGCAAAGAAGTTCTCTGGCCACATTTAGATAATTTCGCAGATGAATTACTCAAGCACCTGCGCCAAGTAGGAAAATTACCCCACGTCGTTCATAGCCATTACGCCGATGCTGGATATGTGGGTTGTCGGGTTGCTGGCTGGTTAGGTGTTCCACTGGTGCATACTGGTCACTCTCTGGGACGTGTGAAACAGCAAAGACTTTTAGAACACGGTACTAAAAAGGAAACCATTGAAAGCACATATCACATTAGTACCAGAATTGAAGCCGAGGAAACGACTCTAGCGAGTGCAGCATTAGTCATCGCCAGTACCAATCAAGAGGTGACGCAGCAATACGGAATTTACGACCACTATCAACCAAATAGAATGGTTGTCATTCCTCCGGGGGTAGCGCTCAAAGAGTTTTACGCACCTCCGGAGAATTGGCAGGAACCCTCAATTTATCAGGATTTAAAAAGATTCCTGAATAATCCCGAAAAGCCCACGATTATGGCGCTTTCCCGTCCAGCAGTGCGGAAAAATGTTGCCACTCTGGTGAAAGCTTATGGTGAAGATCCCCAGTTGCGTGAATTAGCGAATTTAGTCTTGATTTTAGGTAATCGAGATGACATCACCACAATGGAATCAGGACCACGCCAGGTACTGACAGAAATTTTCCAGTTAATCGACCGCTACGACCTGTACGGACACGTCGCCTATCCCAAACACCACCGCTCTGATGAGGTCGCAGACCTATATCGATTGTTGGCGAAAACACAGGGCGTTTTTATCAATCCGGCATTAACTGAGCCATTTGGCCTGACTCTCATCGAAGCTACAGCCTGTGGTGTACCTATTATTGCGACATCAGACGGTGGACCGCGAGACATCCTGGAAGTTTGCGACAATGGGATGTTGATTGACCCTCTAGATATTAAACAGATACAGGATGCTCTGCGACTCGCACTCACAGATAAAGAACAATGGAAAACTTGGTCTAAAAATGGATTAGATCGAGTTCGAGCCAATTTTTCTTGGCAAAGTCATGTAGAACGCTATCTGGAACAGGTGCAGCAGTTACCGCAACGACGGGTCAAATCTCTGCTGAGTCCCTTACCAAAAGCCTTAGCCACTGACCTACCTGATTGGAATATTCCTGAGCAAAACCGCTTACCAACCGCAGATCGTTTTTTGGTGTGTGAAATTGATAATACTTTGCTAGGAGACCAGGAAGCCTTACATAAACTCATTGAGCGATTGCATAATGAAGGCCAATCAACGGGAGTGGGAATTGCTACTGGGCGTAACTTGGAAAGTTCATTGCAGATGTTGGAAGAATGGAATTTTCCCCGACCAGATTTGCTGATTGTTTCCGCCGGTAGTGAAATCTATTATGGGCCGCAGGTAGTCCCAGATGCCAACTGGCAAAGACACATTAGTTACCATTGGAACGCTGACGCGGTGCGTCAAGCAATGGAGGAACTACCCGGAGTGGGGCTGCAACCCCCGGAATCTCAAGGTAAGTTTAAACTCAGCTACTTTATTGATGAAGCCAAATCCTTAAGCTTTAAGGAAATCATGCGTCATTTGCGACGGCGTAGGCTCCAAGTCAAACCCATTTATAGCCATAATATGTATCTTGATTTGTTACCCATCCGGGCTTCTAAAGGTGATGCTATTCGTTATTGTGCTTTGAAGTGGGGATTACCAATTAAACGATTCTTAGTAGCTGGTGCATCTGGTAATGATGAATCTATGCTGACTGGTAATACTTTAGCTGTGATTGTGGGCAACTATAGCGCCGAAGTGGAAAGGTTGCGTGGCTATCCACAAATTTACTTTGCTGAAGGGCATTATGCTTGGGGAATTTTGGAAGCCCTAGACCGCTATGACTTTTTTGGCAGTTTATCTCAGGCGGAAGCAGAAATGACCTCCGTCTAAAAATATTAAGATCCCCAATCTCGTGAAGAAATGGGGATCTTAGACTGTCGGTATTTGCAAAAGGTTACAGTTGCTTCACTTCCGAAACCAACTTAGAAACCATATCCTTAGCGCTACCAAATAGCATAGTGGTTTTTTCTTTGTAGAATAATTCGTTATCTACACCAGCAAACCCTGTACTCATTCCGCGCTTAATGACAATAGTTTGCTTCGCCCGATCTACTTCCAAAATCGGCATTCCATAAATTGGACTATTAACATCAGTACGTGCGGCGGGATTCACTACATCATTAGCCCCAATTACTAAAGCTACGTCAGCAGCTTCCAATTGCGGGTTGATATCATCCATGTCATACAACTGGGTATAAGCTACATTCGCTTCAGCCAATAAGACATTCATGTGTCCTGGCATTCTTCCTGCAACTGGGTGAATGGCATACTTCACATCCACGCCCATGCGTTCTAACTGGTCTGCCAATTCCCGCACACTATGCTGGGCTTGGGCAACTGCCATACCATAACCGGGTACAATTACGACGCTACGGGCATAACCCAACATCATCGCCCCTTCTTCTGCATCGATGCTGCGAACAGTTTGATCCCCTGTAGCACCTGTAGCACCGCCAGCGCCGCCAGCAACTGCGCCACCAAAGGCACCAAATAGCACGCTGAATAGGGAACGATTCATGGCTTTACACATAATCTGGGTGAGGATTAAGCCAGAAGCCCCCACTAGTGCGCCGGCGATAATTAACATATTGTTCATCACCACAAATCCGGCTGCGGCTGCTGCTATCCCAGAGAGGGAGTTTAACAGCGAAATTACCACAGGCATATCCCCCCCACCAATGGGGAGAACGAACATGACACCCAATACTAAAGAAACTCCCACTACTCCAAAGAAGATGGGTAAGCTATCGGGGGTGATGATTAAATAAGCACTGCCTACTATATAACCAATTAGCAACAGCAGGTTTAATGGTTGCTGCAAGGGTAATTTAATGGGGGAACCACTGATTAAACCTTGCAATTTGGCGAAGGCGATAAAACTACCGGTGAGGGTGACACCACCGATTAACACATCCAGCAAAATGGAAATGTTGACATCTAAGGGTATGGGTTCGGAGGCGGCGATTAAGCGCCAAAATTCGGCAACGGCGATCAGTGCGGAAGCTGCACCACCTAAACCATTGAGTAAGCCCACCATTTGGGGCATTTCTGTCATTTGGACTTTGTAGGCGGCGATCGCACCAATACCCGCGCCAATGGCCAAGCCCACCAAAATCATTTGATAGTTCAACACCTGTTGATCTAACAGTGTCGCCACAATAGCCAGCAGCATTCCCACAGCCGCAATCACATTACCATTACGGGCTGTAGCTGGGGAACCGAGTTTTTTCAAACCCAGAATAAATAACGATGCAGCCACTAAGTACGTTAGCTGAATCCCAGTTGGTAGAAAATCGCTCACGCCTTAACTTCCTTTTTCTTGAACATTTGCAACATCCGATCTGTAACCAGAAAACCACCGACAACGTTAACTGTTGCTAATACCACAGCAATTAAGCCCAGAATTACTGAGATACTGGTATCTTTAGCACCAGCAGCCACAATCGCCCCTAAGACAGCAATTCCAGAAATAGCATTGGAACCAGACATTAAAGGTGTGTGTAACGTTGGGGGTATTTTGTTGATGACTTCAAAGCCAATAAAAGATGCCAAAACAAACACAAACAAAGCAGCTAGTAACGCTTCCGTCATGAAATAAAAACTCCTGTTTAAAACCACAAATCCGCACAAATAAACTCTGATCGGCGTTTATCGGCATTTGTCGGCGGTTAATTAACGTGTACCAATCTCTGAACTCAAAGCCTGTAGCGCATCTTTCACCCGTTGATTGCGAATTTCCCCGCCGTGGGTAATACAAGCTGCATCCACAATATCGTCAGCAAAGTCTACCGCTAAGGCTTTGTCCTTAACTAATAACTGAATTAAGGATGTCAAGTTCTTAGAATACAACTGACTAGCGTGAATAGGCATTGATGAGGGTAAGTTGATGGGGCCAATAATTGTGACTCCATTCCAGACAATATTTTTGCCGGCTTCTGTACAAGCGCAGTTACCACCCTGATCGGCTGCTAAATCCACAATTACGGAACCGGGTTTCATTTGTGACACCATTTCCTCTGTGACTAGCCTGGGTGCTTTTCTCCCTGGTACTTGGGCGGTAGTAATTACCACGTCGGCATTTTTTACGTGTTCGGCGACAACTTCCTGAGTCCGTTGTTTGCTAGCTTCGGAAATTTCTTTAGCATAACCACCTGCTGCGGTGGTTTCTTCTTCTAGTTTAACTTCGACGAATTTCGCCCCTAAACTCTGCACTTCTTCTTTGACTGCGGGACGAATATCAAAGGCTTCTACCACTGCACCCAAGCGTCTAGCTGTGGCGATCGCTTGCAATCCAGCCACACCCGCACCCATAATAAATACTTTAGCTGGGGCAATAGTACCCGCAGCTGTAGTCAACATGGGAAAATATTTAGGTAATGCAGCTGCGGCAATTAATACAGCTTTGTAACCTGCTAGTGATGCTTGGGAAGACAAAGCATCCATACTTTGCGCTCTAGTAGTCCGGGGAATCATTTCCATACCAAAAGCTGTAATTTGGCGATTTGCCAATTCCTGCGCGATCGCGGGATTTCCTAGAGGATTCAGGAAGCTGATTAATACCGACCCAGCCCGCAGTAACTCCACTTCAGAGCCGCCATTTTCTCGCTGTTTGGGGGGGCTAACTTTTAACAGAATATCTGCTTCACCCCATAATTTAGCGGTATCACTGATAATTGTGGCTCCTGCTGCTTGATATGCAGAATCGCTAAAATAGGAACCTTCCCCCGCACCTGCTTCTACCCATACTTCCAAACCTTGTTTAATCAGTCGAGTAACCGTGTCAGGGTTTAATGCTACACGTCTTTCACTAACTTCAATTTCTTTAGCAACCGCTATTTTCATGAAATCTCCTGGAGATAAATACCTCTTTATTTGGGGAATATGTCATTTTCCCCTGACCTAACCTTTAGGGAAGTAACTGTCTGCGATGGCTTTTTCTGGTAGATTTCACCTTGAACATTGCCTTCACTACTCTTAATTGTCCAGTCCCAGCCTCACTTTAGCCCTTGCAGATGTCACACTTGCTGATATTTACAAATAGGTTCACATATTGCAAATCCTAAGTTGATTACCAAATTTGCATCTTTGTCTTTAGCTTGTTTTAGGGATTGCAAAATTTTAGTATTCCTTGTTCACATATTTTTTGGGCTTGATAGTTTCCTAGCAATTTTTTAATGATTGCTGCTTTGTATCAAGCTCATTTTCATTAATTTATCTCAACTTCATTGGCGATCGCTCATTAGACAAATCAATTTTTATCACAAAATTTTTATATTAAAATACATTTATACATATTTAGCAACAAAATTACATCCCAACCCTCTTGATATTTACTGTAAACTTTAGCACTTGGGCTAAAAGTATTTAACTTAATTTAAAGTTATATTTACTACAAAATCAGGACACCATCACTTAAGCTGTTAGCACTAGTGGCACCTTTTATTTCCATTTAACGTCAATTCTCACAGTGTCAGTAGTAAAGTTTAGTTACCAAAACTTTCCACAACAAACCTATTTTCTGGTGGAGGAAACCCATACTATGCAAAAATTAAGATTTTTCCGTACTCAGCGCCAATTGTCTCTCAGACTTCTTTCAGCTTTAACCATAACTAGCTCATTGCTAGTTGGTTTACCTATACTAACTCAAGCCCAAGGCCTACCAGGATTAACATTATTTAGCGGCGTTAGAAGCGAAAATCAGCTACCATTCAGATTAGACTTTGGTGGGCAAGCTAACAGCACAGAAAGATTTAGGCTCAGAATACCAGCCCAAAAAATGAAATTAGCTGCGGCTCAGTTTGCCATTAGCTACCCCGATTATTACGAAGGAACTTTCGACACCAACAATATAGAAGTTACAGTCAGAGGTAAAAAAGTTCCCCTGGCTGAAGTCAAGTGGAATAAAGAAGCCCGCCTCATAGAGATTTTTCCTGAAGAACCCGTACCAGCAGGAGGAAGTGTAGAATTAGTTTTATCCAATTCCCGAACCCCAAATTTTGGGGGAATGTATCATTTTAACTGCCAGATTCTTTCTCCTGGAGATGTGCCAATGCTCCGTTATGTGGGAACCTGGCTTTTGGCTATCTCCTAACCAATTATATTTAGGGTGTGTTGTCCCACCGGCAACGCACCGGCAAAACTTCCGTATTTCCTAATAATCTATTAAATTTTTGCACCGACTTACTTATATTAGTAACTTTTAGCCCTTATCGTGGTATAATAGCAGATTGTAACTTTTTATAAAAATCGCCTAAGAGGAGAACGGTATGAAGAGAACCCTGGGCGGCACTTGCCGTAAAAGAAAAAGAACATCTGGTTTTCGTGCCAGAATGCAGACACCAACCGGAAGAAACGTCATCCGGGCTAGGAGAAAAAAAGGTCGTCATCGTCTGAGCGTTTAGGAAATTTCCCACACAAAGAACAGATGTGGCTTTGCCCAAAGCAAATCGATTAAAATCACGAAAAGATTTTCAGGCAGTTTTCCGGGAAGGAATCCGCCGTCACAGTTCTCATTTCATATTGAGAGCTTTACGGCCATCAAGTTTAAAAAAGCCTTCCTTGGATACTGCAACCCAAGCTCAAAACCTCACCAGCACAAAATTTGGCGTTTCCATCAGCACCAAAGTCAGCAAAAGGGCAGTAATACGTAACCGCATTAAACGGCAAATCACAGCTGCGGTGCATCAATTATTACCAAAATTGTCCCCAGGCTGGCGGGTAGTCATCGTTGTTAAACCAACAGCAGCAGAATCTGAGTGCGTAAGCCAACAATTTCTGCAAGAATTAAAAGAGTTGTTGGTAAAAGCTGAGGTATTAAATGGGCATTCGTGAAGAAGTTTATTACGAGGGCGGTCCTCACATTGGGGACTTAATCCTCAACACATTCATTGGACTAACTGTTGTCGGTCTACCACTTACAGTTGGCGCTATCGTTAGAGCATTGTGGTTACGTTTCCGCATCACCGACCGCCGGATTTCGGTTATGGGAGGTTGGAGAGGACGCGATCGCACTGATATCATCTATTCAGAAGTAGTCAAAATCGTTAAAGTTCCCCGTGGCATCGGCTTTTGGGGAGACATGGTGATAACCCTCAGAAATGGTAGTCGCTTAGAAATGCGGGCTGTTCCCAACTTCCGCGAGACTTATGACTACATCAACGAAAGAGTTACAGTTCGGAATCCCCTCTATAGCGGCGCTGCTAAAAAATGATATCAGCAGGGGAGAAGAGGCGGAGGAGCAGGGAGCAGGGGGAAGAAGAGGGAGTGTGGGAGGTGTGGGGAGTGTGGGAGGTGTGGGGAGAAAGATTTTTAGTCCACAATACCCAGTCACCAGTCACCAATCCCCAATCCCCAGTCACCAATCCCCAGTCCCCAATCCCCAATTCCCAAAATGTGCGGCTATCCGTAGCGTAGGATAGTTATATAGGAATCATGATTTAGATAAATTAGATTCAGATCAGTTTACAGTAGCTCAGGTTAAGTTCAGAATAATGGATTTTGGTATCGGGTTTCTTTCAAACAACGTGATGCTGCCAATCATAGATTTTTTCTATGGAATTGTGCCTAGCTATGGATTGGCCATCGTTGCCTTGACATTGATAATCCGCTTCGCGCTCTATCCCCTGAGTGCTGGTTCAATTCGTAATATGCGGAAAATGCGAATTGTACAACCTCTCATGCAGAAGCGGATGGCAGAAATTAAAGAGCGGTACAAGGATAATCCGCAAAAACAGCAAGAGGAAATGGTAAATGTCCAAAAAGAATTTGGCAACCCATTAGCAGGCTGTTTGCCCCTATTGCTGCAAATGCCAGTATTATTAGCGCTGTTTGCTACCTTGCGGGGGTCGCCCTTTGCAGGTGTTAACTACAACGTTAACTTGCAAATATTGCCCTCAGAACAAATTGAACGCATTCAGCCCCAATCTTTTGCGACCGCTCCGCAAAACATCTACATTGCTGATGGAGAACACACTCGTGTCACAGCTATTCTTCCCGGCGGTAACAAATTAGCCGTAGGAGAAAAAACTAAGATCCAATATCAGACCCTAGAAGGCAAACCATTTCAGGCGATTTTAGCAGAACATCCAGAAAATAACCTGCTGCCAGAATGGAAAATTACTAAAGGAGAAGAAAGGATCAAAATAGATGCTGAAGGCAACATCGAAGCCCTAGAACCAGGAGATGTGACAATTCAAGGCTCCATTCCTGGACTCGCAGCAGAAAAAGGATTTTTGTTTATTCAAGCTTTAGGTAGAGTTGGTGCTACAACTCCCGATGGACAAATTAATTGGGATATCGTCTCAATGATCCTGTTTTTCGGGGTTAGCCTTTATGTCAGCCAAATGATTTCTGGGCAGAACTCCAGTGGTGGTAATCCACAACAAGATACAGTGAATAAAATCACACCAGTTATCTTTTCTGGGATGTTTTTGTTCTTCCCCCTACCAGCAGGGGTATTGATGTATATGGTGATTGGTAATATTTTCCAAACCGCTCAGACCTATGTTCTTTCAAGGGAACCTCTACCAGAGGGACTCCAAGAAATTGTAGCCACCCAAGAGAAAGAAACAGCAGCAGCAGAACAGAAAAATTTACCATTTGAGCCAAAAAGTTCTAAGAAAAAGACTACAGGTTGATGATGGTTGACAGTCCGATGCAAAGAGGTCAGCAGTGGTTAACAACATTGCTGCAATTAACAGGAATACCTACCGAAGTCAAGGGGAATTTAGCAATTGAACCACTTCAAGTGGAAAATTCCCCAGAAATTGATAGCTACTGGTTGACAATTGATCAAACAAACCTGACCCAGGAAGAAATCCGCGTTTTACTTGGCCCTGATGGTTCTGTTCTTGATGCAATTCAGTATTTAGCTAATTCGGTACTAAACCTCAGCCTACCTCCAGACTCACAGGCTTCTTTCACCATTGAGTTAAACGGCTACCGCGTCAAAAGACAAGCGGAAATTCATGCAATGGCAGAAGCCGCAGCTGATGAGGTACGTGCTTCTGGAAAAGAGGTGGAAATCAAATCCCTCAGTTCAGCAGAACGCCGACAAATCCACTCTTTTTTAAAGGAATTTGCAGATTTGCAAACCTTTAGCCGTGGTAAAGAGCCACACCGTCATTTGGTCGTTGGTCCAGCTATGGCAGTTGAATAACGGTAGTTACAGCAGTTTTCCATAAGATAAGATATGGATTTATCTATGATTCTTAATCTTGGTGATGTATTATAGCGTTTCTCTCTGTAGTCAGGTAAAAAAACACCCCCAACTCCCTACCCCTAAGCGATGAGGGGGCGATGATATACCTTGTATGATGAGGAAACGCTACACATTCATTTGCAAACTGCTGTAAATACAAAATTTATGTTGTGATGAAGCGGTAAAATAAAGTTGTATTATCAGCAACTATGCTGCTATTAAAACCCCAATTTTCATGATTATATCGAAATCCTATGGACGCAATTTTTATTCCGCAGCTCACCAAAGCACTGGAGCGGACAGAGGAAATTCCAGTTAAAGAGTTTCTACCTGGTCTGGAAACTTTGACACCTGTACGCGGACGCTTACGGTTTGAACATCATGGTAATTATTTAGAAGTTTCTGGTCAAGCAGAAACAATTGTTACTTGTACTTGTAACCGTTGTTTGCAACAATATAATCATCGTTTGATGGTGAATACCAAAGAAGTTATCTGGTTGGATGCAACTGCGGATCAAATCCAGGATTTGCCATTAGAAAGGGAAGTTGTGATGGAGGATTTAGTAGAAACTCTATCGCCTGATGGTTATTTTTACCCTAGTGAGTGGTTGTATGAGCAAATGTGTTTAGCATTACCTCAACGCCAACTTTGTAACCTGAATTGTCCCGGTATTTTGGCCGATGATGCTGATGCTTCGGGTGAGCCGGTTGATAGTCGTTGGGCTTCTTTAGAAGCTTTGAAGAAAAAATTACCAGGATAATATCTGGATTTATTTAACCCCTCAGAACGCCAAGAATATTTAGAGTATGGGTAACTGAGAGAAAGAAAACAGAGACACCATTGGGCTATTAACCCAGTCCCCAGTCCCCAGTCCCCAGCTATAAAATGAAGTTTACAGAATGGGCTACTAGAATATTACTAATTTCCCTGATGTTGACCACATTGATGATTGTGTTGTCTCTGGGAAGGATACAAACTAAAATAACCTCTGATGCAGAAGTTGCTGATATTACTCTTGATTGGAGTCAATACCCACAAGCAGAATTACAATCAGCGAATAGCCCAGAGGAAGAAGATTCTGAAGATGTACCTCCTGCTTCAGTCACTACAACGCCAAATTCTGGGAGATACAGAACTACAGAGGCTTTTAACAGGTACTCACCAAATTATGAAATCGCCGGAGTCCACCCCAGCAACTATGGCCAGAGGTATTCTCATGATGTGAATGGTTTACCTGCAAATAATCAAGCAATTATTGTCCTTCATGAAACAGCAAGTTCTGCTGCTAGTGCTGTTAATTTTTTTCAAACACCCCATGAAGATGATAGTGTGCAAGCTAGTTATCACGCTTTAGTTAAGTTAGATGGGACGATTATTTATTTAGTCCCGCCAGATAAACGTGCTTATGGGGCGGCTAATTCGGTGTTTGAGAGTCCCAATGGTACGGAAACTGTGGTTACTAATGCTAATTTAGCATCTTCTGTAAATAATTTTGCCTATCACGTTTCTTTAGAAACACCACCTGACGGAAGGGGAAATAATTTTCTCAAATCTCATAGTGGTTATACAGATTTGCAATACAATTCTCTGGCTTGGTTGATTGCTCAAAGTCAAGTTCCAGATTATCGTATTACTACCCACGCAGATGTAGACCGTTCTGGTCAAAAAGTTGATCCTCTCAGTTTTGATGGGGATAAATTTTTGGGTTTACTGCATAGCTATCGGGAATTAACTCCCGCTTTTCAAGCACAGAATTAATTCCCTACTCTCTACTCCCCTACTCTCTACTCCCCTACTCTCTACTCCCCTACTCTCTGGTAAAGCTATAGATTTGCTGAGTCTCTAGGCGATCGCATATTGTGGAAGGTAGAGTCTCAAAAGCAAAAGTCTGACGGTCTAGTTTAACTTGCAAGTTAGTCAAGGGATCATGACCAGGAGAAATCAGAAATTCTAACTTCTCTATATAAGGTAAAGTTACTAAATGGTCGAGAATTTGGAAAATGGCTTGTAAGTAAGGATGACCATTTTGCTGATACCAATTACTATCAGCCACATTTGCTTGATCAAAACCCAAGTGTACTGTTAAAGATGGTTGAGTAAACAACGCCAAACCTAATGGCCGGGCTTCTTCTTGTAACAATAAATGATTTTCCCTAGATAAAGCACGTATTTTCTCTAACCTTTCATAGCGCTGAGTGACTAATTCTGGGTCATCTTTCCAGTTAATTGCTACAGTCACTAAGTAAGTCTGTAACAACATATGACCTAACTTTTGAGCTTTAGTTGCCAAGTAATAGGAATTGTAATCGTTAGCTTCAATTAACAATGGTAAGCGGTCAACGACTTCCAAGCCATAGCCCTTGAGTCCCGCAATTTTACGCGGATTATTCGTAATTAGGCGAATTTTCTTGATACCCAAATCCATGAGCATTTGCGCGCCCATTCCATAATCACGCAAATCAGCCGGAAATCCTAAGCGCTCGTTAGCTTCCACTGTATCCAGTCCCATATCTTGTAAAGAATAGGCTTTGAGCTTATTGATTAAACCAATTCCCCGCCCTTCTTGACGCAAATAAACCACAACACCTTGACCAGCAGCTTCAATCATTTTTAAGGCTGATGTTAGCTGCATTCGACAGTCGCAACGCAAAGAACCCAAAGCGTCACCGGTTAAACATTCCGAGTGCATCCGCACCATGACTGGCTCATCTTTAAAATTAGCGGGATCACCCTTGACAATGGCAACGTGTTCTGTATTATCCAGCGTATGGCGGTAGGCGTAAATATCAAACTGCCCAAATTGGCTGGGTAACTTTGTGACTACTTCCCGATATACTAGGCGATCGTGCCGTAGGCGATAACTAATTAAATCGGCAATACTAATAATTTTCAGGTTGTGATGGCTAGCATATTCAACTAATTGGGGTAAGCGCGCCATTGAACCATTGGGGTTTTGGATTTCACAAATTACCCCGGCGGGATATAGTCCCGCTAATCGAGATAAATCAACAGCTGCTTCTGTATGTCCGGCGCGTTTGAGTACCCCTCCCGTCTTAGACCGAAGGGGGAAAATATGACCAGGGCGACGTAAATCAGTTGGTTTGGTGGCGGGGTTGAGGGTAACTTGGATGGTGCGGGCGCGGTCTTCGGCGGATATACCTGTACTAACGCCCAATTCAGGGCCAGCATCAATACTGACTGTGAATGCAGTTTGGTTAGTATCGGTGATGTTAGTCACCATTAATGGTAAGTCTAATTCATCCAAGCGATCGCCAGTCATGGCTAAACAAATCAACCCTCTAGCTTCCACAGCCATGAAGTTAATCATATCCGGTGTGGCAAATTGGGCAGCGCAGATTAAATCCCCTTCGTTTTCTCTATTTTCATCATCTACCACCACAATCACACGACCCGCTTTTAAGTCTGCTAAAGCAGCATCAATGGAGTCAAATTTAAAGGCTGGGGTTGAGGAGGTAGCGCTATCAGTTTTTTCCCCTACGGTGGGATTTACACCCGTGCGGGTATCTTTTCCCTTCAGGGAAGTAGATTCAGGCTGTTGTGTAGGCTTAGGCTTTGACACAGAAAAATTCCAGCTACCAAAGGTAAATTTTTTTTACAATTTCTTATTTTAAATTGTAGCTCGTTTATGCGGCAGAGACTTAGACTAAGTGCGGTGGGAATAAAAAAAGTTCAGTGTGCTTATGAAAATTCCAGTTTTTTCTTTTCCCTCTTACCGCCTGGACTCCTGCTTGGTTCGGTCTGGAAAGAAAAATTGCTGATATTTTAAGATTGGTGTTGATATATCCAATTAAAAGTGTAGAATTTTGCCACAACCACAGATGGAGTGAAAAAATTCCATTTGTGGTTAGTAGTGTATTGTGCTTGGCATCTTGTAGCTGATATTTGTAACCAAAAATAGATAAGGATTTGATTATTATGGGTAATTTTAGACGCGTACCAGTGGGAATTGTTGGCGCGTCAGGGTATGGGGGAGTGCAACTAGTCAGATTATTGATGGAGCATCCAGAAATTGAACTAGTTTATTTAGGCGGTGAGAGTAGTGCAGGTAAATCCTTTGGCGACCTCTACCCCCATCTGGCTCATTTAGTTAACTTACCAATAGAAGCGGTAGATGCAGAAGTTATCGCCCATCGTTGTGAAGTAGTATTTCTCTCTCTACCCAATGGTCTGGCTTGCCAAATTGCGCCAATTTTGTGTGAAAAAGGTTGTAAAGTCCTGGATTTGAGTGCAGACTATCGATTCAGTGATTTAACAACTTACAGTAATTGGTATGGTACTCAAAGAAGCGATCGCACCACAGCTGCTACAGCAGTATATGGTTTACCCGAATTATACCGCGATCGCATTGCCGAAGCTCAATTAGTTGGCTGTGCTGGTTGTTACCCCACTGCTAGCCTTCTCGCCCTGTCACCCTTACTCAAACAAGGCTTAATTGTCCCCGAAACCGCCATTATCGATGCCAAATCCGGCACATCCGGCGGCGGAAGGCAAGGTAAAATTAACTTATTACTAGCTGAGGCTGATAACTCATTAGGAGCTTATGGTGTCGGTCGTCACCGCCATACTCCAGAAATTGAGCAGATTTGCAGTGATTTAGCAGGTCACGAAGTTACCATTCAATTTACTCCTCATCTGATCCCAATGGTGCGGGGGATTTTAGCGACAGTATATGCCACACTCCGCGACCCCGGACTAGTGAGAGATGACTTAATTACCATTTATACAGCCTTTTATCGTAACGCCCCTTGGGTGAGAATCTGTGAAAGTGGCGTTTATCCTCAAACCAAGTGGGCGTGTGGGAGTAACTTGTGTTACATCGGTTTAGAAGTTGACCCGCGCACAGGTCGAGTAATAGTCATGTCAGCCATTGACAATCTAATTAAAGGACAGGCGGGTCAAGCCATACAGTGTTTGAACCTCATGATGGGCTGGGATGAAACCTTGGGGTTGCCCAAACTAGGATTTTATCCGTAAGGGTATTGGGGACTGGGGACTGGGGACTGGGTATTGGGGACTAGGAAATTTTCCCACACTCCCCACACTCCCCACACCTCCCACACTCCCCACACCCTACTTAGGCCCTAAACCCACAGTACCAGCATAAACGGCGCGATCGCCTAATTCATCCTCAATGCGGAGCAAGCGATTATATTTTGCTACCCGTTCACTGCGACACAGAGAACCAGTTTTAATTTGACCTGCACGAGTCGCTACAGCTAAATCAGCAATGGTAGTATCTTCAGTTTCACCAGAACGATGGCTAATTACTGAACGGAAACCGTTACGGGTAGCCATATCAATGGTTTCTAAAGTTTCAGTTAGTGAACCAATTTGATTGAGTTTAATCAAAATAGAGTTACCAGCTTTTTGCTGAATCCCCTTTTGCAAGCGAGTAGCATTAGTCACAAACAAATCATCACCAACCAACTGCACACGAGAACCTAACTTTGTGGTCAGCAATTCCCAACTCTGCCAATCTTCCTCATGTAACCCATCTTCAATGGAAACAATAGGATATTGGTCAACCAATTGACCGAGGTAATCAATAAACTCAGCCGGGGTGTGGGGTTTACCATCATAAACATACTGTCCATCTTTGTAAAATTCACTAGCCGCCACATCCAGCGCTAAAGCCACCTCTTCCCCAGGCTTGTAACCAGCTTGTTTAATCGCCGCCACCAATAATTCCAAAGCCACTTGATTAGATTCTAAGTTGGGGGCAAAACCGCCTTCATCCCCCACACCAGTGAGTAAACCCTTGTCATCCAAAACCTTGCTGAGAGTTGCAAATACTTCCGCACCCCAGCGCAAAGCTTCTTTGAAAGAAGGCGCACCCACTGGGACAATCATAAACTCTTGAAAATCCACATTATTAGCAGCGTGTGCGCCACCGTTAATCACATTCATCAACGGCACTGGTAGTAAATTCGCCAAAGGTCCACCCAAGTAGCGATATAGGGGAATATCCAAAGATTCCGCCCCCGCCTTGGCTGCTGCTAGAGACACTGCCAAAATTGCATTTGCACCCAAATTAGATTTATTCCCAGAACCATCCACAGCAATCATTGTCCGGTCTAATAGTTCTTGGTTGAGGGCATCCAAGCCTAATAACTTCGGGGCTAGTGCCTGATTCACGTTTTGTACTGCCTTGAGTACCCCTTTACCCCCATAACGGCTTTTATCCCCATCCCGGAGTTCATGGGCTTCAAAAGTGCCGGTAGATGCACCACTGGGAACCTGTGCGACTCCCACAACACCATTGGCTAAATGTACTTCTGCTTCTACTGTTGGTTTACCACGCGAGTCCAGAATTTCACGGGCAACAATTGCTTCAATGGCAGTATCTAGAATGTTACTCATTTGTACTTTCTCCTTTATGTGAGTAAGTTTCCGCTATTAATCACTACCCAAGTTTGAACAGTCACCTGGAAATAGCTGAATTTTTTGACTTTTCTGGTAGCTGTAAACTACCCCAACCGTTAGCATAGGCTTTCAAGGGACTATGTAGGCTGAGATTAAACAAGTTTTCCATTATTCATTTTTAAGGGGAGTGTGGGAGGTGTGGGAGGTGTGGGAGGTGTGGGAAGTGTGGGAAGTGTGGGGAGTGTGGGGAGTGTGGGAAAATTTCCTAGTCCCCAGTCCCCAATACCCAATACCCAGTCCCCAGTCCCCAAGAAATATTAAAATTAGTAAAGAACTCATCAGGAGGATTTATGCGCTTACTGCACACCATGCTACGGGTCGGGAACTTAGAAGAATCTTTAAAATTTTACTGCGATGTCCTGGGGATGAAATTGTTACGGAAAAAAGACTATCCCGGCGGAGAATTTACCCTAGCTTTTATCGGTTACGGTGATGAAAGTGAGAACAGCGTTATAGAATTAACTTATAACTGGGGAGTAGAAAAATACGACTTGGGTAACGCCTACGGTCATATAGCTCTGGGTGTGGATGATATTTACAGTACCTGTGACGAAATAAAGAAACTCGGCGGTAAAGTGACAAGAGAACCAGGACCAATGAAACACGGTTCCACAGTCATTGCTTTTGTGGAAGACCCAGATGGCTATAAAGTGGAACTAATTCAAATAAAGAATCAAAATTCAGCCCCACAAGAGGAATCAGCAGAACAACTAGTAAGCAAATAACCCTGTTGTAGGACAGGCAATATGCCTGTTCTTTCTAGTAAGTTATATAATCAAATTCCCTATCATCGGCGTGAATCGGCGGTTAATTTTCCACCTCAAGGAAGAGTTTTTAGACTTCTGTTTCCACCGTAGCCCTGAAGTTTCCTGAAAATCCTAAATCTAAAATCCTTAAAAATGCAGCCTACAGATCCCAATAAATTTACTGATACCGCCTGGGAAGCAATTGTTAAATCTCAGGATATAGTCCGTGCATATCAACAACAGCAACTAGATGTTGAACATTTAATTGTTGCTCTTTTACAAGAACCGACGAGTTTAGCTATCCGGATCTTTGCCCGTGCTGAAGTTGATCCCATCCGTTTGCAACAACAATTAGAAGCTTTTACCCAGCGTCAACCAAAGGTTGGTAAAAGTGATCAACTTTATCTCGGTCGTCATTTAGATGTTTTATTAGACCGGGCTGAAGAAATTAAGGTGAGGATGCAAGATGCTTATATTTCAGTGGAACATATTATTTTGGCTTTTGCTGAGGATGAAAGGATTGGCAGGCGGATACTTAAAGGTTTTAATGTGGATAGCGCTCAGTTAGAAGCGAATATTAAAAGTGTGCGCGGTAGCCAAAAGGTTACAGACCAAAATCCAGAATCTCGCTATGAAGCGCTGCAAAAATTTGGTAGGGATTTAACGGAACAAGCAAAAGCTGGGAAATTAGACCCGGTAATTGGTAGGGATGATGAGATTCGCCGGGTGATTCAAGTGTTATCTCGTCGGAGTAAGAATAACCCTGTGCTGATTGGTGAACCGGGAGTTGGTAAAACTGCGATCGCCGAAGCGTTAGCACAGCGTATGGTAAATGGAGATGTGCCGGAATCTCTGAAAAATCGCCAGTTGATTTCTTTAGATATTGGTAGTTTAATCGCTGGGGCGAAATTGCGCGGGGAATTTGAAGAACGCCTGAAAGCAGTTCTCAAGGAAGTCACAGAATCAAACGGTCAAATTGTCCTGTTTATTGATGAACTACATACAGTTGTGGGTGCAGGTTCCAATCAACAAGGGGCGATGGATGCGGGAAATTTACTCAAACCCATGCTGGCGCGGGGGGAATTGCGGTGTATTGGCGCAACAACATTAGATGAATACCGCAAGCACATTGAAAAAGATGCAGCCCTAGAACGCCGTTTCCAGCAAGTATTTGTGGATCAACCCAGTGTGGAAAATACAATTTCCATTCTCCGGGGATTAAAGGAACGCTACGAAGTTCACCACAATGTCAAAATTTCAGATTCGGCTTTAGTGGCCGCTGCTACTTTATCCGCCCGTTATATTGCTGATCGCTTTTTACCAGATAAAGCCATAGACTTGGTAGATGAAGCCGCAGCCCAGTTGAAAATGGAGATTACCTCCAAACCGGCAGAATTAGAAACAATCGATCGCCGTTTGATGCAGCTAGAAATGGAAAAGCTATCTTTGGCGGGAGAAGAAAAGGAAACTGCACCAGCTAGGGAGCGTTTTGAGCGCATTGAGCAAGAAATTTCCACTTTGACGGTGAAACAGCAGGAATTTAATGAACAATGGCAAGGGGAAAAGCGATTATTAGAAGCAATTAGTTCTTTAAAGAAAGAAGAAGATGCTTTGCGGGTGCAAATTGAACAAGCGGAACGGGCTTATGATTTAAATACAGCTGCTCAGTTAAAGTATGGCAAATTGGAAGGTGTGCAACGCGATCGCGAAGCCAAAGAAGCCCAACTGTTAAAAATTCAAAGTCAAGGGACTACATTACTGCGAGAACAGGTAATAGAATCTGATATTGCCGAAATTGTTGCCAAATGGACAGGTATTCCCGTTAATCGCCTCCTAGCATCAGAACGGCAAAAACTCCTGCAACTAGAACATCACTTGCATCAAAGAGTCATCGGACAACAGGAAGCTGTAACCGCCGTATCAGCTGCCATTCGTCGCGCCCGTGCGGGAATGAAAGACCCCGGTCGCCCCATTGGTTCCTTCTTGTTTATGGGACCCACAGGGGTAGGTAAAACTGAATTAGCCCGTGCTTTGGCGCAGTTTCTCTTTGATTCAGAAGATGCTTTAGTCCGTTTGGATATGTCTGAGTATATGGAAAAAAATTCGGTTATGCGAATAGTTGGTTCTCCTCCAGGCTATGTAGATTCTGAAAGAGGAGGACAACTGACTGAGGCTGTTCGCCGCCAGCCTTATTCCGTGGTGTTACTGGATGAAGTCGAAAAAGCACACCCGGATGTATTTAACATCTTTTTACAAATGTTAGATGATGGTCGCATTACTGACGGTCTAGGTCGTACAGCAGACTTTCGTAACACAGTCATAGTCATGACTAGCAATATTGGCAGCGAATATATTTTAGATGTCTCTGGGGATGATACAAAGTATGAAATGATGCAGACAAGGGTAACAGATGCTTTGCGATCGCACTTCCGCCCAGAATTTCTTAACCGCGTTGATGATATCATACTTTTCCATGCTCTCAGCCGTACTGAAATGCGCGATATTATCCGCATTCAATTAAAACGGGTAGAAAAACTGCTACAAGAGCAAAAAATCTCCTTTGACATCTCCGCCGCCGCCTGTGATTACCTCGTAGAGACAGGTTATGATCCCATTTATGGCGCACGTCCTCTAAAAAGGGCAATTCAGCGAGAAGTAGAAAACCCCCTCGCCACCAAATTATTAGAGAATACATTTATCTCTGGAGACACAATTTACATCGACAAACAAGAACAAGGCTTAACCTTTAGTAAAACCAAGCCTCTAAAAGTCACCGTCTCACCCTCTTCCGTCAAAGTTTTAGAATAAAAAAGCTCGTAGTGGGGACTTCAGTCCTCTCTACCACCAACCTACTCAATAATTTCCTCGTATTGATGGCTGTCCTCTGCCGCTAATGCTTGTAATTCTTCCAAGACATTGGGCAAAGTTTTTTCATCTAGCCATTGATGATGTTCTTTAGTATAGTCTCCTTTCCCCGGATGGAAGTATTGCATAAACCGAATAGTATCAGCAACGCCCAGAGACTTGATTAAAGCATCATAGCCTTGTTTGATAATTTCATTTTGAGTTCTCACCATTATATCCAGGGTAGGGAAATCCGAATCACAGTGTGGCGGCAAACAATGCTGAAAATTAGGTGCGATCGCCCACACAAAGCCTTTAAGATTCTAAATGGTATAGCAACCGCCAAGGAGGTTAGGACATACCAAGAGGCAAAGGAGCAGGGGGGGAAAGTTCCTAGTACCCAGTCCCCAGTCCCCAGTCCCCAGCCATATCATACCTTCTACCACAGTCAGGGTTTATCCCTCAACTGGCACACAATCATAATTTCAGTTCTTAACATCAAAACTAACAATCATGCTAGAACAAGGCACAATCAGTATTCATACTGAAAATATTTTCCCAATTATCAAAAAATCACTCTATTCAGACCATCAAATTTTCTTTCGGGAATTGGTATCCAATGCAGTTGATGCCATCCAGAAATTAAATATGGTATCCCGCGCCGGGGAATTTTCTGGAGACATCGGTGAACCAGAAATCACAATCACCATCGACAAAGAGCAAAAGACCCTAGCTATTACTGATAATGGCATTGGGATGACAGCCGAAGAAGTCAAGAAATATATTAATCAAGTAGCTTTTTCCAGTGCGGAAGAATTTATTCACAAATATGAAGGCAAATCAGACCAACCGATAATTGGTCACTTTGGGTTAGGTTTCTACTCCTCCTTTATGGTGGCGCAGAAAGTAGAAATTGATACCCTCTCCTATCAAGAAGGGGCGCAAGCTGTCCACTGGACTTGTGACGGTTCCCCAGCCTTCACCTTAAGTGAGTCTAGCCGCACCACTCGCGGTACTACTATTACTCTTTTTCTCCAAGGAGAAGAGGAAGAATTTTTAGAAGCAGCCAGAATTAAAAATCTGGTGAAGACATACTGCGACTTCATGCCAGTACCCATTAAACTGGAAGGCGAAGTATTAAATCAGCAAAAAGCCGCTTGGCGCGAGTCTGCTAATAACCTGACTCAGGAAGATTACTTAGAATTTTACCGCTACCTTTACCCATTTCAAGAAGAACCATTGTTATGGGTGCATTTAAATACTGATTACCCCTTTATCATCAACGGGATTTTGTACTTCCCCAAAATGCGCCCGGATGTGGATGTGACCAAAGGGCAAATCAAGCTATTCTGCAATCAAGTCTTTGTCAGTGACAACTGTGAAGAAATTATCCCCCAATTTCTCATGCCGATGCGGGGTGTAATTGATAGCACAGATATTCCATTGAATGTGTCTCGCAGTGCATTACAAGGCGATCGCACAGTCCGCAAAATCGGCGATTATATAGCCAAGAAAGTAGGCGATCGCCTTAAAGAATTATACCGTGACAACCGCGAACAATACATCACCGCCTGGAAAGATTTAGGAACATTCGTCAAATTTGGCGTTCTCAACGACGAGAAATTTAAAAAACAAATCCAAGATATCATCGTCTTCCGCAGCACCGCCAAACCCCCAGAAGCAGCCCCCACCCCAGCAGTAGAAGTCCAGACCGCCGAAGGCGACGCATGGGCAGATATTCCCTCCAACACATCCACCCTACCCTACACCACCCTCAAAGAATACCTAGAACGTAACCAAGAACGTCACCAAAACCGCGTATTCTACGCCACCGACGAAACCAGCCAAGCCACATACATAGAACTGCATAAAAGTCAAGGTTTAGAAGTCCTATTTATGGACTCCTTCATTGATACCCACTTCATCAACTTCCTAGAGCGGGAATATTCCGACGTTAAATTTAGCCGTGTAGACTCAGACCTAGACGATACCCTACTAGAGCAAGACAAATCCGGCGAAATCGTTGACCCCAAAACCAACAAAACCAAGAGCGAAACCATCAAAGAACTCTTCGAGAAATCCCTCAACAAACCCAAACTCAACATCCGTACCGAAGCCTTAAAATCAGACGACCCCCAAGGAACACCACCAGCAATGGTACTCCTCCCAGAAATTCTCCGTCGCCTGCGAGACATGAACGCCATGATGCAACAGCAGAACGCAGACTTTCCCGAAGACCATATTTTGTTAGTGAATACCGCCCATCCCCTAATTCAGAACCTTACCAACCTCAACCAAGGTAGTATTATTCAGGATGACGGTCAATCATCCACCAACCCATTGGTAAACATGATTTGTCAACACGTCTATGACCTAGCCCTCATGACTCAAAAAGGATTTGACGCAGAAGGAATGAAATCCTTTGTCGAGCGTTCCAACGAAGTCCTAACCAAACTCACAGAACAAGCAAGCAAATAAGAAGAGGTAGGGGAGCAGGGAGCAGGGGGAAGAGGCGGAGGTGTGGGGAGTGTGGGGATTGTGGGAAGAAAGATTTTTAGTCCCCAGTCCCTAATCCCCAGTCGCTAATCCCCAGTCTCCAAGTCCCCAGTACCCAATACCCAATACCCAGTCCCCAATACCCAATCCCCAATACCCAGTCCCCAGTCCCTCCTCAACCGACTACAATAGAAAGGTTGTATTTAAATAAAAACTTGGAGATAGTTATTATGTCCCGTCGCTGCGACCTAACTGGTAAAACAGCCAACAATGCTTTCGCCATTTCCCACTCACACCGCCGTACCAAACGCCTACAACACGCAAATCTGCAAAACAAGCGTGTATGGTGGGCTGCTGGAAATCGCTGGGTGAAACTGAAACTTTCCACAAAAGCCATCAAAAGCCTAGAAACCAAAGGCCTAGAAGCAATGGCTAAAGAAGCTGGAATCAACCTGAATCAATACTAAAAACTCTCAGTCACAGAACAGGGATTACAGTAACCTCCCCACTGGCGGGAGGTTTTATATTGACACTCCCCACACCCCCCACACCCCCCACACTCCCCACACTCCCCACTCCCCTCAAGATGATAGATTTTTTACTCAAAGTGGGTAATATAAGTTAAATTGCTGGACTGCTGGACTTTGGTAAACGCCAAAGCAATTAAAATCTAGATTCGTGAGTTTTAAGTAACATCACGTAACTAGCAACTTCACCCTCAATGAATTAAATATTTGCGTAAAATCAGTATTTTCCTTCAAAGCTAAAATCTTTATACATGATATAACTGATACAAGCATTGAAGAAATTTTAACGAGGTAGTTACTGAGGAGTTAGTTAAGCAGGGTAGAAATTATTAATTGTGCCTGCCCATTCACTTAACAGGCAAAAATCACTAATGAAAAAACAATTTAATCGTAAAAATCACTTGACAGGAAAGCCGCCATGTCCAAAAAACGCCATCTAGTCAAGATAATTAAGCAGAAAATCCCCGAAATAAGCAAGAATTTTATCTCTGCGATCAAAAAGAAACTGGTTTGGCTACTGCGAACCTTATTTCTCAATAACAAAAGGACAAGTTCTGCTAACGCCGGGTTTGTGTTGCCCACAGTAGCAATGGTATCAGTAGTTGCAGTTCTCTTGACTACTGCAATTCTCTACCGTTCCTATGACCGGGCGCAAAATGCCAGTAACGTCCGTGTGAATCAAGCTGTTTTAGCAGCAGCCTCCCCAGCCATTGATCGGGGTAGAGCCAAATTAAGCAAGCTCTTTGAAGATAGACGCTTACCACGGGCGACACCAACTGATGATGCATTATACGAATTGCTCACAGTCAATGCCTCTGAATATACCCTGGGTGATGAAACACAACTACGACTTACCTATACTGAAGGCGCGATCGACCAACAGTTAGATACTGCTTGGAGGTTTCCTGTTGATACCGACAACAACGGGAAATTTGATAGTTTCACAGTGTATGGGATTTACTTTAGAACTCCCCCTGTGAACAGTAATACTAATCAATATCAGCGTCAGAGAACTCCTTTAGAAGCGAGAACTCCTCCCATGATTCAGGGGAACTTAGATCCTGTGTGTGGTGATGGGACGAGCGCTATTCTGGTAGGTAATACAGGTTGGATTCAACAAAACAACGAGTTAAGAAAATCCTTCTTTATCTATACAGCTACAGCACCAATTACAAATAACCCACAAACAGATCCTTCAATTCCCGCAGCTGAAAGAAACAACTACGAGCAGTACCAAGGTAACAAGTCTATAGCTGCTCTAGAGTATCAGCAAGACAGACTGCAAATCCCACCCAACAACAACGCTGTTGTTTATGAAGATGACATCATACTTTCTCCTGGGCCTACTTTTAACCTAAATGGGGCAATCTTCACTAACAGCAACTTTCTGGCTACTGGGCAGAATGGTGGACAGATAACAATGCACCAAGTTAGTGCTAACAGTTCTTGTTACTACGAAGCTAGAAATGCCAAAATCTTTGTTGGTGGTAACTTAGCAATGGGTAACACTGGAGCTAATAGCAATATCACAGCTACAAGACCCAGAGTTCATTTATACAATGGCAAAACTGCTCCTGTTATCACTCAGGGTTTTGAAAACTCAGCTACCGAAAATCCTGGACAGATAGCCTATAATAACCTCGCCTATGAAGACCGCATTGAAAGACTAGTCGCCGCTCAAATGGCTAACGGTGCAAATAGTGACCCATCTGAGGTGAGACAAGGGATTGAAAAGCGGCGGCAAGATTTAGGTTTAGCAAGTTTTACCCCAGAAGAATTAGCTGATATTCGTGAGGAACAACTAGCACTTTACTTTAAGAGACGTACTCGCCGTGTACCTTACAGAGAAGTTGCTTTTAATGGCAATGATCCTTCTCCCAGTCCACTGCTTCAGGGTACAGGTGAAAGTTTGCGTCCCAATGATAGATGGATTTATCCCACTAATCCTAACAACGGTATCAATGGCGGTGGATTTACTGGGTTAACACTCAGGGTTAATGCTCAATCTATGGAACCCAAAGCCTCAGCCCCAGATGAAATCAGGAGAAATGGGGGGAGAGAAGCGGAACTAGGTGACAGGGTGATAGTAGGTAATAATTTACCTGAACTCTGGTGGGATAACAACAGAAATAGGTTTGTTGGACCTGGTTTTGAAGATACTCAAGCACTGAGTAATATTAGATGGAACCAGCCAGCCGATACAACTGAAGGCCGCTTCCGACGGACTACAGTGCAAACATTAGCTGATGTAGGTTCTACAGCACGAGATGGAGTATGGGAATTAGACGCAGCTAGAGTCCCAGCAGACCCCACAGAACCTGTTGGTGGTTTGCGAGTGGTTACTGGTGCTGGGATTTATTTAGAGGAAATTGGGAGACCTTCTCGTTTTTCTGGCATGGTAACAACAGTTTGGCCAGATACAAATCCAGCCCGACAAGCCCCACTACCTCCAGGATTAGAGGGTAGAGATCCTCCTGATCCAGCCACTCCTGGTAGACTGACTCAGCTTGGCAGAATTAGACCCTATTGGATGTATGCCGGTCTGATTAACACCCGAGAGAGAGACCCTTCACGCATTAGCTATGCATGGCGTGAAATGTTCGATGATCTCAGCACGGCTGGTATAGATGAACAAGTCGAAACCCCATTTTTGCAAATGCGGGCTACGGCAGTGTATCACTACAAATCGGCTGGGTACAATCAACAAAATCCCCGTCCCATAGCTTGTGTGAGTAGTTTTTATGTTCCCACTAACGCCACTACAGCTCTCAATAGGAACGGCTTACCCGGTACGGAAGCGGAACCTAACAATCCTGACCGTCTATCCAACAACGGTATAGTCTATCCGCCACCTCCCACACTGGAAGCAGCCCCCAGTGTTTATCGAGACTTACTAGAGTATGAGTCTCGACTTACTTATCCACTAGAACCAGGACAGACCGTAAGGCGTCCAATTGATGATGGGTTATTAGCAAGAGCTTTAGCAAAAGCCCCAGCCAATCGGACTCTTTCCGAGCAGTCTGCTATTGATGCTCAAATGTGCGCCGCGCAAATTAGATACAATAGCAGTTTTACACCTGTCACGAATAATCCCCCTATTCCTCATGGTGCTATCAGAGAAGTAACTTTCTTAGCTCCTAGAGAAGTTAAACAGAATAGTCTCAATGGTAATACTGTTTATGATCTGCCTATTAAGGACAGACAACCAATTGAAACTAGAGCTACAGTTCTAGACTTACAGCTACTTCGGACTACAACCATTGGTCCAGGACCTGCCGCTACTCAAGAATACTTACTACCCAATAGCGGTTTGATCTATGCTACTCGTGATGACGCATTGCGCGATCGCAGTGATCCCACTAGTCGAGAAAAAAGCGCTTTAGACTACATACTCGACCCCACTCGTCGTCCTAACGCTATTTTGCTAGTCAATGGTGAAAGGCTGTGGCGGCAACAAGATTACCGAGATGCGGAAAAAGGGTTCATCTTGGCAACAAACTTGCCCACATATATTAAAGGCGAGTTTAATATACATCGCAACAACAACGGTCTTCAACAAGAGTTCACGGAAGCACTCGACACTGCTAATAATTGGAATAATTTCTACAGTCGCAGCACACTAAATCCTAACTTTGCTTGTCGTCGAAATGACCCCAGACTCCCCCTTTGTACTGTGGGTGATGAATGGCGACCTGCAACTGTGTTAGCGGATGTTGTCACTTTAGTTTCTGGAAGTTATCGAGAAGGATTCCGCAACGAAGGTGATTATGATTGGAGTGATCTATATAATTATCCCGATTTTGCCGCTTTTCCTCGAGATGCAGGCGGTAACACCAGCCCCATACTCACAGACCAATTTTCACGATTTAATAACTACGCCACACATGAGTGGCTTGAGCCAATAGTACCTCAGCCAATAGTACCTCCAACATTTCGACGCAGAAGTTGGGTTGACCCAGCAACAGGAAGACCAAGAGGCGGTAACGACTTCAGTTCTTACTTAAGTAACTTTGTCACACCCGTTGATCTCAGGATTAAACGAGCGCCCTATTTAACAGAGGCTTGCTTTCCAGACAATGCACCCACTGGCGTAACTCCACAAGCATATTGCAACGATCCTTTTAACTGGCAGATACAAACTAGAGGAGCTGATGCGTGTACTGGTAGTCCCGTTGGCAATACTACAGCGTATATACATGGTAGTCTGATCGATTCTAGTAATAGGGTTCTAACTGGTTTTGCCCATCAAGACAACGAAGAATGGCGTGAACCATTGCGTGAAGAATTGCTTGCACAAAATCTACCTACTCCTGGTTATGTGATTCCCGCCAGCTGCTTGTCAGAACAAACCAATGTTCTGAGAAGGATAGCTTTTTTACGCAATGCTAGTGATGGTAGCTTAGTACTTCAAAATGGTCGTCTGCAAGTCTTGGCTCATTCTGGTTCAGGGACTGCTACTGGACCAATTCGGATATTCGACTTTGGCTACGAAACCAGTGCTGTTGGTAATGCTCCCTTGCAACTAGTTGATAAGTCATGATTAAATTCAAACCAAAACTAACAACTTCATCCGCCGGTGATTCTGGTTTTACGATTGTTGAATCACTCTTAGGCATAGTTGTAGTTGCCATTTTATTGGCTGGAATCTCTCCTATTTTAGTAATGTCTACAGGTACGCGGGTTCAGTCTCGAAGGATAGAAAAAGCCGCTCAAGTCACAAATACATTCATTGATGGTTTGAAAGCTGGCTTAATTCCAATACCGGGTGAAGCTAATGCGGCCAACAGAATTTCCATAGCCACAGCTACCGCCGGTCAACCTAGACAGTTGCAAGACAATCTAGTTACTCCCGCAAATATGCCAGTACCAACAAATGCCACTAATTTGTATCTGGTAAAAGCAGATGGTAGCGTTTGTCATCCGGCTGATCCTGCTCCTGTTGCTCCTCCTTGTACTTCCGAAAGCCCCTTTGAGGAGTTTTATATTCAAGCCCGACAAATTGTAGTGCAAGGAAATGAAGGTACAGCAAATGCGGGTTATCGGCTAGTGATGCGGGTTTATCGCGGAGATGTGGATTTTACTAGACCTTTGTTAGCTAGTAATAATACTCAGAACAATACAGCATCTGGCGTAACTGAAGGACTGCGGACTAGACAAGCGCCATTGATTGAAAGGGCTGCGGATATTGGCAACATCAACACTACCTTTCTGGATTTATGTCAGCGTCTGGGGATAGCACGTGATGCTAATAACAATACTCAAGACTGTCAATAGTTAACGAAAAAATAGGTTTGTAGTGAGGGATTTATCCCTCCTACATTTTTTAGGATTAAAGTCCTAACTACTAACTAAATAGGGAGACGTTCATAATTATGAAGATGTTGAAGTTTCTAATGAAGAGCCAAATAAAAAGCTCTCAAGTTACCCAAAAACAAGGTGGTTTTACTCTCATTGAATTATTAGTGGCGGCGGTAATTGCATCTTTAATCATCACACCATTATTAGGCTTTATGGTGAATGTGGTGAATAGGGATAGCCGCGAGCAAGCTAAATCTAATTCTGAGCAAGAAATTCAAACTGCACTCAATTATATTTCTCGTGATTTAAGACAAGCAATTTATGTCTATGATTCTGCTGGGGTTAATGAGATACGGACTCAATTACCTTATGCAAACGATAACACAAAGTTACCAGTCCTAGTTTTTTGGAAACGAGATTTAGTTCGTGACGTAGTACCAACAGCAACAAATAATAGTCGAGATGATGCTTTTGTGTACTCTCTGGTGGCGTACTATTTAATTAAAGATAATAATAATGTTTGGTCAAGAGCATCTCGCATTGGGAGATGGAGCATTAGAGATGGTGTCGCCGCTAGAAGTGGTGGTGTGTCTTGTCCAGGATATGATGCGAATGTCCTGTATGTTGCTCTTAATCATTGTCCCGATCCTGGTTTTGCTTCTTTTACAGAACAGTTAGAAGAGGTGGGAACCTTGGAGCAGGCGATGAACAGATGGGTAAAACATCCTACACCCTATACCAATCCACTAACAGTTTTAACCGACTATATTGATCAGACTCCAAATCCTGTAGGAGCAGCTGCAACTTGTCCGGCTGGGTTTGATAATGCTCCAGTTACACCAGGGAATATGACAGGGTTTTATGCTTGTGTGGATGTGGAAAGTGTCACTGCACAGGTATTTATCCGGGGTAATGCTATGGCTCGTATCCGAGACAATAATATTGACTATGTTGCCGCTAATAGAACTTATTTTCCCACAAGCAGTGTGAGGATTCAAGGGCGCGGCTTCCTGTTTAGATAATTTTTTGAGATTAAAGAGGTAAGCTATGTCTACTAATTACAAAAGAGAAAAGTTGCATCTTAATTTATTGCATTTGGCTGGTAAAAATATCAAAATATCTCAGGAGAATCAGCAAGATGCTGGTTTTACGATGATAGAAATGATCGCTGTGGCAATTATGATTGCTGTTTTAGCGGCTATTTCGGCTCCGGGATGGCTGGGTTTTATCAACCGCCAACGGGTAAATAAGGCTAATGGTGCGATTTTGTCGGCTTTACAGCAAGCACACCGAGAAGCTGTACGCAATAAAGCTGATTACAGTGTTAGTTTTAGAAATCGGACTGTCAACAACCAAATAATTACCGAATTTTCAGTTAATCGAGGTGCAACTCCAAATAATTGGCAGAATTTAACAGCAGATTTAGGACTTCAACCTGGAAAAATTGCTCTTTTAACTAATATGAATGGTAATAATACGAATGGAGCTTTAAATCCGAGTTACGATTTTTTAACCAATAATCCTCAAACTATTACCTTTGACTATTTAGGAAGTTTACCAAATGCTGAATTTGGTGCAGAAGATGGAGATGGAGAAACACCTGGGTTGAAAATTGCTGTAGTTATCCCAAATAATGGAAATGCGGCATCACCTGGTGATATGAAGCGATGTGTAATTGTCAAGACTCTTTTAGGTTCTATGACTACCGAGAGTGATGCTCAATGTAATTAATTGAACTGGTGCTATAACAACATCAAAATCAGATAATAAGTATATATAAGGTTTGTTGAAAAACTCCACCCCCAACCCCTCCCCGCAGGTGAGGAGGGGAGTATGAGATAATTCATCTGTTGAGAAATTGCGCTATAAAGCTGCTGATAAAAACTTAACGGGTGACAAGGTGGCTCAAGATGAGATGTGGCAATAATTTGAGAAAA
>NZ_CAWUOL010000015.1:0-68380 GCF_963923915.1 Nodularia chucula CCY0103
GACCTATATTTATCAATTCACTATTTTGTTATTCTGTCAATGCGTAACTCCTAGAGATAATAAATCGCACGTACCCGTGGGCCAAGAACAATCTCATCTTCATTTTTGAGATTATGAACTGACAAGTTGCGTCCATTAATCACCAGACCGTTAGCACTGGGTTTTCCTGTGGCATCACCATCTACTATTCTGTAATAGTAGCCGTTATCACTATAATCTCGATTGTTTTTTTGCATTCTCACTAATGTGGCATGACGACGGGAAACAAACTGAGACGCTACACGAATATTACATTCCTTACCTCTGCCAACAGAGTAAATGGTTTGTTCCAAAATAAATTCTTTGCGACCTTGATCATCTTCAATAATCAGTAAGTGGCTTTCATCAGTTTTGGTTGCCATTGATACATTATTTTTCACATCAGTGATAGTCAAATTCATAATAATATTCTGTAATAGGATTGACTTGACTACTTCCCCGAACTAATGAGGAATATTCTCGGCGGATACTAAGTAAGGGTTAAAAACTGCATAGCTTCATTAAAGTTTCTGTGTACTCTCACCCAGATTTAGATTCGGGTGGGGTCAAATAATTATGAAAAACTCCACCACAGAAAGGGCAATAAATAAACTTAAGGGGCGTTAGCTTAGGTGAGATGATCAGAGAGGGTCGTTATTTGTAATTGATCGTTAGTTATGATTCACAAACAATTATTTGAGCATTTCCCTTGATGGCATTGATGGTTTTTACTGAAGCAAAAATTGATCAGCTTCTAATTGAGCAGACGCGAAAATGCTATTTTTTTGCCATGTTGAGGAATGGTGTTTTAAATAATTTTGCGATTACTTTATGAACAAGAGTAACAGGCTTTTATGATACTTAAGTATCGATACTTAAGTATAACCTGAAATCCGTAAAAAACAACATTTTAACAACATATTTTTGACATACTCACTAAAGTAAAGCCACGGTTGTTATTGAGGCTTGATTAAGTTATGCGACGGATTTAGTTTAATTACAAACGATGAGACATTCTCCGTAATAAAATTGAGTTGGTAACAACACTTACAGAACTAAAAGCCATTAATGCAGCTGCTCCAGAAGGACTGAGGAGAAAACCGAATTGGGGTAATAATAGACCTGCGGCTAAAGGAATACCGATGGTGTTGTATGCAAATGCCCAGAATAAATTTTGGCGAATTTTGTTGAAGGTAGCACGACTGAGTTGTATTGATGCCACTACATCATTTAAGCGATCGCGCATCAAAACAATTTCGGCAGTTTCCATAGCCACATCTGTGCCGGAATATAGAGCAATTCCCACATCTGCTTGTGATAAAGCTGGAGCATCATTAATCCCATCGCCAACCATTGCGACTTTAGAGGCAGATTTCCCTTGTAATTCTTCAATTACAGCCGCTTTTTGACTAGGAATTACACCGGCGATCGCATCACTGCTATCTATTCCTAATTCCTTCGCTATCGCCTGAGCTGCTTCTAATCTGTCACCACTGAGCAACATTACCCGTAAACCCATATCACGTAACTTCTGCACTGTTGCTGCGGCATCATTTCTCACAGTATCTTGAACGGCAATGAGTCCGGCTAAATTTCCCCCAACTGCCACAGCAACCACAGTTTTGCCATTTTCTGCCAGTTGATCAGCAATTTTTTCTACAGAATCACTGACAGAAATTCCATGCTGACTCAACCAATTCCCATTACCCAAAAGCACAGAAACGCCATCAACAATGGCAGATACACCGAAACCGGGTTCTGTGTGAAAATCCACAGCATCAGGAATTGATAAATTTTGCTCTTGAGCCGCTTGCAGAATGGCTTTAGCTAGGGGGTGAAAAGTACCACTTTCTACAGCTGCTGCTAATTGTAGGAGAGAGTAAGACTGATGATGTTGCCATTCCCCAAAGGTTAGACAATCGGTGACAGTAGGATTACCTGTGGTCAAAGTACCAGTTTTATCAAAGATAACTGTATTTAACTGGTGTACTTTTTCTAAGACATCGCCACCTTTGATTAATAGACCCCGTTCAGCACCGATGGCGGTTCCTACCAAAATTGCAGTTGGTGTCGCCAGTCCCAAAGCACAAGGACAAGCCACAACCATGACGGCGATCGCTAATTTTAAACTGGTAAGCATGGGGGAACTGGTAGAAACGTGATTCATTCCCTCTGTCATCGAGTGGCTGGTCATTTCCATACCAGCAGAAGCAGTGATATCAGGCCAAATGTGAGTTCCTAAAAAGTACCAAAAAACAAAAGTCAATATAGCAGCAGTCAACACACCATAAGTAAAGTAACCTGCAACCGTATCAGCTAATTTCTGTACAGGGGCTTTACGGGTTTGGGCGGCTTCTACTAAACTGACAATGTGCGCCAAAGTAGTATCACTACCAGTCCGAGTTGCAACTATAGCGATCGCACCCGACTGGTTAAGTGTGCCGGCGGTGACAGTATCCCCCGGTTGCTTAATGACTGGGACAGATTCTCCAGTCAGCATTGACTCATTCACAGTGGTTTGACCAAACCGCACCTCACCATCAACAGGAATTTTATCTCCTGGTAGCACTTGTAAACATTCACCAACCCGCACATTTTCCGCCGGTATCTCCACAATATTTGATCCCAAACCTAACTTTTCTGGATCTGGGTGAGGAATCAATCGGGCTATTTGTGGTTGGAGTGAGAGCAATTCTTTAAAAGCTGCTGAGGCGCGCCCTCTGGCTTGTTTTTCTAAAGTCCTACCTAAGAGGATAAAACCCAGCATCATTACTGGTTCATCAAAAAAGCATTCCCAACCCATTTGGGGGAATAATAGTGCTATTAAACTAGCAGTGTAAGCTGTTAACGTGCCTAATCCCACTAGGGTATTCATATTGGGAGCATTGCGCCGCCATCCCCGCCAACCATCTACTAAAATGGGGCGACCAGGAATCAGTATTGCCACTGTTGCCAATCCACAGTGAAACCAGATATTACTCAATATTGATAAAATTGGGCTTCCCATGCTGCCGAAGTGTCCAATTCCAGACAATACCAGCAGTACCCCAGCAATAATTAACTGCTGAAATGAAGCCCGCATTTCTTGGCGCTTTCGTGCTTCTGGATCTGGTAGAGTCGATTCTCCCCCGACTTTTTCCCTTCCTTGACGGGGTTGAGAGGGAAATCCAGCTGATGTCAATTTCTGGGCGATCGCATCTGCATTTGGTGGGGTATCCCCTGTTTCTATTTCCACCACTGCGATTTCTGTCGCCAGATTAACACAGGCGCTTTTTACTCCTGGATATTGGGTAAGCTGTCGCTCTACAGCGCTAACGCATCCAGCACATTTCATCCCCCCAACATCTAGAAGAATTTTCTCTACAGTTGGGGTTGGTTCTGGAGTAAGCCTTGTTTTTGGGGCAAGTTGCATGGCAAGTGTGGGGTTGGCTACAAAACATCAACGCTTCCATCAAAGCGTCTCTTATTTTAGCTTGACACTTCCCAGCTTAAATGTGCAGGGATTGCTATTCAAGCAATATACTTACTGGGTTTCAGCTTTTTTCTTATACGTCATGTATATCAGAGATATCACCTGTAACGGTAGAATTGCCAGCAGACTTTTCCCGTAATAGTGAATGTCTAAACTAGACATGATAGTGAAATAGCACATACCTACCAGCAAAAACATCATCCCAGAGAGGTATTTACGTTTAATTGTTAGCATAAGTTGTGCGGAATGTGGGATAGAAATAATTAATCACAGATAAACTGAGGTTTTTTAGAACCATCCTTGTTTATTGATAAAATACTTATTCACAAATTCTTCAGGAGTTTTGTTTAAGTAGATCATGCCTTCAATTAAACCGATAAGTTGCATAATTAATAAACTAACGCCGTAGGTAAAAAAACCACCTATTACAGCTATAACAAGCATTATGCAGCCTTCTGGTGCATATCCCAAGACAAATTTATGCACTCCTAAACCTCCGAAAATAATGCCGCAGTAACCGGCAAGTAGTTGTTTCATCGGTTGCGTGGAATTGAGATTAGACATATTATTTTCTCCTGGAAAATTGATGCATAAATTCGATTTTAGTCAATATAAAAACTATTAAATATATTTATTTAGTAAATGTACTTTTAATTTTTTGCGAGAAATATAGGAGTCATTTTATATTTTTGCGGTTCCTATACCCTATGGGAAATTAGAAATATAGCAATTCCCATGAAAGTGAGGTACAAGCGGTAATAATTAAACGCAGATGGACGCAGATAAACGCAGATAGTTTTGTACTTGATTAGGCTAAGAAATAGTAAGGAAATATAGAAACCGTCCAGAAAATTAGGAAGCAAACAGTTAGTTTCAAGTCTGTTCTGTCCTATAAAAGTTTAAAACCTATTTGTACAGCACTTCCCGGTGTTATGAGTTACAAGAACCAAACCGCGCAAGTGGTCAAGGGGCTACGATGTGCCTGATAGCACTACGCATACACGTTAGAACATAAACTGATCATAAAAGTTAGACACCGAAAGACTTTTACCCCACTCCCCAGTTATATATAATTGGAAATTGCCATTGAGTATGATAATTAAAGAGAAAACTTGTAGAACAAGCTTTCCTTATTGGGGTAATATTGTGCTGTTGATGATGTTCTGCACTGGAATCAGAAAACTTGTGTTCCTCTGTGTACAAATTTTCAACTAATTTATAGTTTTTACTTACCCTGATACTTTCTCATTTCAGAGTTTTTGCTTCTGATCAGAACACTTTTGAAATTAACTGTATTATTTGTAGATGCGTTGACTCAATTATGGAGAAACAAATTTCATACAATTAGACAAGTGTTGCAGAACTTCAGTCAAACTGCGTAGAATTGCAAATGTAAAATGCTTATATATGCAATGAAAGCAAATACTTTTGAGAACCGCAACCGTGTGATCACGTTTGATTAATTACCACTACCCAAAATAAATAGACTGAGCAAAGTACCACTATTCCAAAGACTATGGAGCAGCATGGGAGCTAAGAGATTGCGCGATCGCGTGTAAACTACTCCTAAAACTATGCCTAATGCTGTTAAAGGTAGAATTTCGGAAAAACTCAGGTGAGCGATCGCAAACAACAAACTACTCAGAACAATTGACCCCCAAACAGGTACATAACGAGTCAGAGAAGGTAATAAAAATCCGCGAAACAGCACTTCTTCAAAAATCGGAGCTGCGATCGCAGCTGTCACAAAAAATATCACCAAAGCAGTAGTATCTTGACTTTCCAGCGCCAATTGTAACAGAGGATTACTACCACCCTGACCCTGCCATAATTGTTGATTAATTAACGATACTACCACCACTATTGGTAAAGCAGCGCAATAACCACCGAATCCCCACAAAAACCAGCGATCGCGCAACCGGAAACGAAACCAATTTTCTGGTAAAGGAAAAAAGCGTTTCACAGATAAATAAAGCACTAACAGCGCACCGGAAGCCACCATCATATAACTAACTAAAACAGACAAAGCCTGGAAGCGGACATTAACAATAGGGCGGGGGATCGGTAACATCGACACCAACAAAGGTACAAAAATTTGCCCCATAAAGAAAAAGCCCACAACAAAAACTTGTAAAATAGTTTCTGCATCCCAAGGCGTTGACCAAGGTAAATTAGCATTTTGCGCCAATATAGCCTCTTTTCCTTTCAGCAAAAGCTGACCAGTTAATACAACTAGTAATATCAGACCAATTAATGCTGTCACTGTGGGAATTGTAGCGATGAAGGCTAATTTCACTACGGCCTGGGTAGCGGCTTCTTGCTGTTCTGCTTGAATTGTGGATAAAGCTGCTTGTCGTTGCTGGAGTTGGTAAAGTCTACTTAAATCAGTAGAGCGGAACCAACCGTCTAAATTTTGATTAATCAGCTCTTGGGCGTTGGGTAAAAGTTGCGGGGGATCGCTCCATATTCCAATCAACACAGCCGCCGTTGCGCTAAATTCCGGATTAACTGTCAAACTTTGTTGTAATTCTGCCCAAGTCTGAAGAGCTGTATCAATATTTCCTTGCTGTGCTTGTAAAATTCCTAAACGTAAGTCCAAGTCAGCCTTGAGTTTTTTTAGTTGCTGGAGAGACTGCTGTAAATTTTTCTGTTTCGCTTCATTAACAGGCTGCGTTTCTGAAACTTTCGTTGGTAAAGGTTGAGCCGTTGTGGGAATAACCTCAGATTGAGTCAGTTCTTTTTGAGCCTTGTCTAAATTGCTAACAACAGACTCACGCACCTGCTGATATTGCTTGAGCGCACTTTCTAAGGGATTTTCTCCCAAAATAGCGGCTTTGATAGCTGAGAAATTCTCGTCATTACTGCCTTTTGGCTGCCAAACTTGTGCTTGAAGAGCAATATTAGTTTGGTACAGTTCTAGACGACTTTGGAACTGTGGTTCCTGCAAACTACCAAATAAAGATGAAAGTGACAACAAAACTGCTATCGGTGTGAGAATAAAAAATAAAAATAACCGCTTAATCGTCATCTATTCCCCTTGAACAAGTCACACGGCAAGCCTACCCTTTCGCAATTATCGCAAGAAAAGGCCGAAAGTGGATCACTATGTTAAATCAGGACGTAAGCCATCGCTACTGTAATCGATACAATGGTAAGCTAGAGCGCAATCTGGGGCTATGGCGATCACCAAGTAATTGAGAACCAAGAGGTAGCGGAGCAGGGGGGAAAAGTTCCTAGTACCCAATACCCAATCCCCAATACCTAATTCCCAGTCCCCAATCCCCAATCCCCAGTCCCCAATCCCCAATCCCCAATCCCCAGTCCCCAGTCCCCAATCCCAGTTTTCATGAGCAGCGAAATCCAACTTAACCTTTTCGATGAGTTACCATCCCAACCACGAAATTTAATTCCCACAAACGCCAAAATTCCCATTCCACCGGGAACTTACAACAATATCAGCGAGTTGACACAGGATTGTAATCAGTGCCACCGTTGTGGTTTAGCAGAAAATCGGACTCATGCTGTAGTGGGGCGTGGACATCTCCAAGCACCAATCATGGTTATAGGAGAAGCACCCGGTCAAAATGAAGATGAAACCGGCTTACCATTTGTGGGAAGGTCAGGACAGTTATTAGAAAAAATCTTAGCATCTGTGAATTTGAGTACCGAACAGGATGTATATATTGCCAATATTAATAAATGTCGTCCACCAGAAAACCGCACCCCCAACCCTGATGAAATGGCGGCTTGCATACCCTACTTACTAGAACAAATTCGCCTAGTTGACCCGAAAATAATCTTACTCACAGGTGCAACTGCGGTCAAAGGTATCACTGGCGATAAGCGGGGAATTACCAAAATTCGCGGTCAGTGGCTACAGTGGGAGGGGCGTTTGTGTATGCCGATTTTTCACCCTTCATATTTACTGCGGAATCCTTCTAAAGAAGTTGGTAAGCCGAAATGGTTAATGTGGCAAGATATTCAAGCAGTGCGTGCAAAATTAGATGAAATTAGCATTAATAACGAGAATTAACCCTGTTGTACAGCCACAGATTACACCAAGTTATTCACTTGCAAATACAACATTTTCATAAAGGAGTTCAATAGGACACTCAAAATCAATACTTGATAGAGTAATTATGTCTCCTGGTATGTAAGGATAATAAAGCCACATTCTACCCTCTCCTCGTGAGTAACGCTCAACAGCAATTTTTTCCGAGTCAATTAAGAGATACTCCTGTAAAGTTGGCATTTTCAAATAATCAGATAATTTTTCACCTCTATCTCTGGCGCTAGTTCCTGGGGAAAGAACCTCAACAATTATCCCAGGATATTGAATAAATTTCTGGGCTTTTAGGTCTTCAGGATGACAACTGACAATAATATCAGGATAGTAATAAGGACTGTTGGGAGTGACTTGCACTTTCACGTCTGACACATTTACTCGACAACCTTGAGAGCGGAGATGAGGGCGTAAAGCAGTATAAAGATTAAGAGCAATATCATTATGAGGAATTGTCCCGCCTGTCATGGCAAAAATTTTGCCGTTGACGTATTCATAGCGAATATCTTGTTGGGGTTCCCATTCCAGATATTCCTGAACGGACATTTTTGAGGGTGGTTGAGGAATAGCTATCATAATTTTTTAACCCCTGTGATGCTTTTAGACTTGCTTTCAGTTAGCCCAGCAATGGAGTATTTTAAATTTTGTGAGATATCCGCACACTGTCCGCCCGACAATCTCGCAACCAGGTTTTAATGGCTTGAGCAACAACGCCGTTGCTACTGTCTCTAGGGGGTGATGTTACTTGTTCTTGGGGATAACCACCAATTTGGGTAAACATCATTACTAAACGCCAGCCAGTGTTACTTTCTGTGAATAATGCCCAGTGAAATTGCTGCGATTCTAGGGCTTTACCACCTATATATTGCCGTTCTAAGGTTGTAAAAAAAACCTGTTCTACTCCTGCTGTGGTGCTTTTTTGCCCCTCTGTGTTCAGGGGTAGGGGTACAAATTCCGGTTTTCCTGCTACCAGCATATAGCTGTAAATCGCACTACTGCGACTACGACGGCGGGCGCGTTGTGTGGCACGGTTTGCATAACTTGGTAAATCATGCAATAGCTGAGGTGTTAAGTTTTCTAAACTTTGTGCAGAGCAAACAGAATTTAGGTGATTGGTAGCTGTTGCTGGGTGATTTAGTGACAACGAGATGTTGGCTGTTAAGGAAAAGCCAAAAGCGATTAGCCATGAAAGATAATTTTTGCTTTTGACTTTCACTTTCATTTCACTGTGTTTAATTCTTCAACAATCTGATTCCAGGCTAACTCAGGTTGAGCCGCAGCTGTGATGGGACGACCAATGACGAGGTAATCTGCACCTGCTTGAATAGCTTGGGCGGGGGTGAGCGATCGCTTTTGATCACCTTTATCTGCCCAAGAGGGGCGGACACCTGGACAAACTAGCAAAAAGTCATTTTCACAGGTTTGGCGTAACTGTGCGACTTCCTGGGGGGAACAAACAGCCCCATTTAACCCAGATTCCTGTGCCATCAGTGCCATTTCCAAAGCATACTCTGGTAATTCCAAAGGGACTTTTAAATCAAACGCTAACTGGCGGGAGGAAATACTTGTGAGTACGGTAATAGCAATTAATTGGGGTGGTTTCACACCAGCTTGTGCGGCTCCTTCCTGTACTGCTTCCGTTGCTGCTTTTAAAGCATCTTTACCCGCAGTGGCGTGAATGGTGAGTAAATCCACTCCGTAACGCACCGCACTCCGACAAGCTCCCGCTACAGTATTGGGGATATCGTGAAATTTTAAATCTAAGAAAATCCGCTTTTGCCGAGATTTCAAAGTTTCCAGAATTGTGGGGCCAGAACTGGTGAATAGTTCTAATCCTACTTTCCAGAAATTGACTTGGGGTAATTTATCTATGAGGGCGATCGCACTTTCTAAATCTGGTACATCCAAAGGGACAATGATTTGGTCATTAGTCATTGGTCGTTAGTTATTAATTATTTAAAAGTCGGACAAATTTATTTTTCCCTACTTGCAGTACCCGCCCGTTTAATTCACTAGGCTGTGTAAAAATAGTATCAACATCGGTGATGCGATCGCCATCTAAACGCACACCACCCTCTTGAATCTTCCGCTTACCTTCCCCTGTACTTTTGCACAAACCACTGACATTCAGTAAATAAGCCAACTTTACAGGAAACTCTGACAATTCCCCCAGGGAAAATTCTGGAACCGCCCCTTCCTTACCACCGCTTTTAGCCGCCTCCTTAGCCTCATTAGCAGCCACTTCACCGTTGTATTGGCGGACAACTTCATAAGCTAAAAGCATTTGGCGATCGCGGGGATTTTCTGGCAATTTTTCCAAAGGTAAATCCGTTAGTAATTCAAAATACTGAGAAAGCAAATTATCGGGAACACCTTGTAACTTCTGATATTTTTGCGCCGGGTGTTCCGATAAACCCACATAATTACCTAGAGACTTAGACATTTTCTGTACACCATCCGTACCAATTAAAATCGGTAACAACAAGCCAAATTGGGGCTTTTGTCCAAAATGTCGCTGTAAATCTCGCCCCACAGCAATGTTAAACTTTTGATCAGTTCCCCCCAATTCCACATCAGCCTCAACAGCCACAGAATCATAACCTTGCATCAACGGATATAGGAACTCATGAATAAAAATTGGATTCTCCTTTTTATAACGTTCAGCAAAACCCTCCTTAGCCAACATCTGGCTCACAGTCATCGTAGAGAGTAACTCCAGAATCTTGCCTAAATTCAGCCCCGCAAGCCATTCCGAGTTATAACGCACCTCCAACCGTCCTGGTGTGTCAAAATCTAAAATAGGGCGGACTTGATCAAGATAAGTTTGGGCATTGTGTACCACATCAGCCTCCGTTAGCTGACGGCGCACCTCAGATTTACCTGTAGGATCGCCAATCCGAGCCGTAAAATCACCAATAATCAGCACAGCCGTATGGCCAGCATCTTGAAACGCTCGCAGTTTCCGTACTGGTATGCTATGACCAAGATGAATATCTGAACCTGTGGGGTCAATTCCCAACTTGATCCTTAAAGGTCTGTCCGTAGTCAGCAAGCGCTTCTCTAAACTTTCACTTTCACTATCTGCATCCATAGGTTGGGGAAAAATTTCTACTATTCCCCGATGTAGCCAAGAAAAATTTTGCGTCATATTCAGAGATTCACTATTTACTATAGAAGTGAGGTTGGTGACATTCACAGGCAATTTATCCGTACTTTAATTTACCGAATTAATATAATTGCAAACAATTAACCGCCAAACTTCATTGCATGAATTACAGTTATATTTACAAATGAGGAAGTGAGAACCCCGTGTCGTCTTCTAGGACTATTACAAACAAACAACCACAGCGTCAGGCTTCGT
The DNA here is from genome assembly GCF_963923915.1 of Nodularia chucula CCY0103. Classification (NCBI taxonomy): domain Bacteria; kingdom Bacillati; phylum Cyanobacteriota; class Cyanophyceae; order Nostocales; family Nodulariaceae; genus Nodularia; species Nodularia chucula. Next base: position 10,915 of record NZ_CAWUOL010000015.1, read on the forward strand.
CAGGATTTGACTTTTTGAAAGGAGTAGGCCAAATAACTGGCGGTACTATACTTTCAATCACCATGCTCGCAAGCTCTATTGTAGCCGGAGGCTTAGTAGGTCTGGCTATTAGTTTCCGCAACTTGCCAGATGTCAGACAGCTGCGTAACTTTTTTCCCTCGGAAACAACCTATATTTATGACATTAATGGCAAACTTCTAGCCAGTCTCCACGGCGAAGCTAACCGGGAAGTGATGGCCTTAGATAGAATTTCCCCTCATCTAAAAAGAGCAGTCCTAGCCAGTGAAGATAGTCATTTCTATGATCATCATGGGATCAACCCCAGTGGTATTGGCCGGGCTTTAATCACTAACTTGGCCGCAGGAAGTGTGCGAGAAGGTGGTTCAACCATCACCATGCAATTGGTGAAAAATTTATTTTTATCTCAAAAACGTGCCTATACTCGCAAATTAGCTGAAGGAGTACTGGCAATTAGGTTAGAGCAAATCCTCGGCAAAGAGCAAATTTTGGAAATGTACCTCAATCAAGTTTATTGGGGTCACAATAACTATGGTGTCCAAACCGCAGCCCGCACCTACTTTGACAAATCAGCAGAAATCTTAACCTTGGCTGAGTCAGCTATGATGGCTGGTTTAATTCAAGCACCAGAAGGTTTCAGCCCCTTTATCAATATGGAACTGGCAAAACGCAAACAAAGGGAAGTTTTGGGGCGGATGCTGGAATTGGAATGGATAAGTAAGCAAGAATATGATAACGCTCTCAACCAAGAACTAAAATTTGGGAGGATCAGGTCTTTTCAAGGTAGCGCCTTACCTTATGTCACAAATGCCGTATCTCAAGAATTAGTCCAGAAATTTGGCCGCGACGCACTAATTAAGGGTGGAATGCGTGTACAAACCACTATTGATACTGACTTCCAACTAATGGCAGAAAGAACTGTTAGTAGGTGGAGTGGCAATTTAAGTCGTCAGGGGTTGCGTGGTAATCAAATTGCTCTAGTGGCTATCGATCCTCGCACCCATTTTGTCAAAGCACTGGTAGGCGGTATAGACTCCCGGTCTAGCGAATTTAATCGTGCGACTCAAGCTCAGCGTCAACCAGGGTCTGCTTTTAAACCTTTAGTATATTATGCTGCTTTTGCGACTGGGAAGTATTCACCAGATAGCATAGTTCAAGATACACCAGTACGTTACCGAGATGGTAGCGGTTGGTATAGTCCCAAGAACTACGATAGTAGCTTTCAAGGAGCAATAACAATCCGATCCGCCCTAGCCCAATCTCGGAATATTCCCGTGATTAGACTAGGTATGGATATAGGGATGAATAAAGTCGTAGAAGTGTCACGCACTTTGGGAATTAGAAGTCCAATGGCTCCTGTAACTTCTTTGCCATTGGGAGCTATAGGTATGACACCTCTAGAACTAACTAGTGCTTATGCTACCTTTGCTAATTATGGTTGGCAATCACCAACAACAGTGATGGCTCGTGTCACTGATAGTAGTGGTAATATTTTGTTAGATAATACACCCAAACCCCAGTTAGTGCTGGATCAATGGGCATCAGCAGCCACTATTGATGTGATGCGTTCAGTAGTAAGTGCAGGGACTGGTAAAGCTGCGGATATAGGCCGCCCCAGTGCTGGTAAGACAGGAACAACTTCATCTGAAAGGGATATTTGGTATGTCGGTACTGTCCCCCAGTTAACAACTGCTGTCTGGGTAGGTAGAGACGATAACCAACCATTATCTAGAGGTGCAACTGGTGGTGGTATGGTGGCTCCTATTTGGAGAGATTTTATGCAGCAAGCGCTTAGGGGTGTACCTTCCGAGAACTTTAAGCCACCTTCTCAGTTTCAGCGCCCCAAATCATAAATAATTAGGTCTTGTTGAATAAAGATAAAACCCTTTATTAATAAGGCTTTGGCGGATTTTTATCACAAAAAAGTGCAAGGTTTTGGCTTATAGTGTCTCAAAATACTTGCATTTTTTCTTGTCGGATACGGGAAATTGAGGATACATAGATAGCTGAAACTGTTCCCTGTTCCCTACCCCCACTAGAAGACTTTTTCCGCAAGCAATAATTAAATAGGGATTGTGGATGGTTAGTTAATCCAGAATCCCTGATAGATGAAATTTCACTATTTTTGTTGTTCTAGTTCGGTTTTCATGCGCTGTAGAGTCAGGTGCATTTGCTCAAACATCTGTTGCGGAGTTACCCCAAATTGACCTAGCTGAGTTTTGAGTTGCTGTACGGTCATTTGTGCCATGAAATCCTCTGATAGCTCGAATCGCTTCATAAAGACGCGATATCGGTCCATCATGCTTTCCATTTGGTCGATAAACAGCTTTTTGCCCTCACGGTCAAACTTGCCGTAGTTGTTGCCAAGATTGATCAGGGCTTGATAATCTTCAAAGAGCTGTTTTGCTTCTTGTTGAACTATATCAGAGTCAAAGAATCCCATTTTGCTTATATTCAACTGAGTATTTAGACTCAGCAGCTTAATATTTTTGCCTCTATCACTATTTTAGTCTAGGGAATCCATCCAGAGAAGAAGTTTCGGTTAAAGTACGGTTTTTTACCGGAATTTCAACACTTGACTGTGGGGACTGGGGACTGGGGACTGGGGACTGGGGAAAAAGTCTTTCGGTGTCTAACTTTTATGATCAGTTTATGTTCTAACGTTTATGGGTAGTGCTATGTAACTGTCTGATCACGAATAATTAATGATTCATAAAATCCAGGATAATTGTTTGATGTATAGCGCCTAAAGGTCTGATTTCATTGGCGATGGGGGAATAACATTTACCTTGGCGAATATCTTCAGATGTTAATAATCCCATATCCCAGCCTTCATTTAAGTTGAGTTGATTTAATTCCACTAGGAGGGGGGCATGAAATACATGACGAACCACTGTATCATCTGCGTAACAAGCGAATTGAAAAAATTCTGTTAGAGTATAGCCGATTTCTTCTTGAACTTCTCTGTGGACTGCGATCTCTGGTGTTTCACCAGTTTCTAAATGTCCACCGAATAACCCCCAGTAACCAGGGTAGAGAATCCCAGGGATATTATCTCGCAGTTGCATGAGAAATTTATCTTCTTGGTAAAGAATTGCGATCGCTACATGAACAGGTTGATCAGTCATGAATTTTTACCGCTAATTTCTACCCAAAATCTTAACTTTCCTCTATGTACACTTCTCCAAACTCTTGATCAGCCAAGGGAATACTCTTGTAACGGACTTTACCCCTAATTACCACTTGTTCCCCCTCTTTCAGATTAGGTTGATCAGTAATCACCCAAATTTTACCCGTGGAATCATTAATGTGATATGCCCATTGCTCAAGTAAAGGCACTTGCTTCTCTACCTTTCCTTGGATGTAAACAGTAGTCTGCTGATCTGTATCTGGTTTAATTTCCTGAATCAAGGTGACGTTGCTACCAATGGTGATGTTACCAACTTGGAAGTTGGATGTTGTCAAAGAACTACAACCAGAAATACTTGGGAGAAGTAATAAACTAATCCCCAGGCTGTAGGGAATCATACTAATACCACGACTCAGGGAGGTGGGAAAAATTCTGAAGATATGCAAATTTGAGGTTGTTAGCATTAACTCAGTTCTAATAAGTAAATTTTGGGGATGATGGCGATGATTCTTTTAGCTCTTACTGTTCAGATCAGGCAGTTAATCTGAGAAGATAAACAATATGAGTATAGTCTTGTGCATATAAAGACGCTACGGCATGAAGCAGCAACGCCTGAATCATCAATTGTGATGGTTGACTCTGCTACCAAAGACTGAAATAGAGACTAAAGGCGAGTCTTGTGGGGATTCTAATGGAAATAAAAACTGCTCAACTTCTCGATGGTAAAGCCTTAGCTGAAAAAATTCATCAAGAACTTTCAGCTATTGTGACGGAAACACAAGCTAAAATTGGGCGATCGCCTGGATTAGCTGTACTAATGGTAGGCGACAACCCAGCATCAGCTGCTTATGTACGCAATAAAGAAAGAGCTTGCGCTAAAGTTGGTATTGCCTCTTTCGGCAAACATTTTCCCACCGCCACAACCCAAGGGGAACTAGAAGCAGTAATTGCGGCACTCAACCAAGATGAATGTGTAGATGGTATTCTCGTGCAGTTACCTCTACCTGACCACTTGGATGCCGTCGCCCTGCTGAATACAATAGAGCCAGACAAAGATGCTGATGGACTACATCCAGTCAACTTAGGGCGACTAGTGCGGGGAGAAGCAGGTTTACGCAGTTGTACCCCAGCTGGTGTGATGCGGCTACTGCAAGAATATGAACTTTCTTTACAGGGTAAACAAGTTGTAGTGGTGGGACGCAGTATTTTAGTAGGTAAACCTATGGCATTGATGCTATTAGAAGCTGATGCAACAGTAACTATTGCTCACTCGCGATCGCATGACCTAGCTAAAATCACCAAAAATGCTGATATGATCATTGCTGCTGTAGGTCGTCCAGGATTAATTACTGGCGAAATGGTCAAACCCGGTGCTGTCGTGGTAGATGTGGGGATGAATCGTGTCACAGATACCAGTGGCAAAAGCCGCTTAGTTGGCGATGTAGACTGGGAATCAACCACTAAAGTAGCTGAATATATCACCCCAGTTCCTGGTGGAGTTGGTCCCATGACTGTTGCCATGTTGTTGCAAAATACAGTTGCCAGTTATTTGAAAAAGGTTAACTAGTGATGAAATCTCAATTTTGAAATTCTCACCCCAACTAACCACCTTTTCCACACCACAGCAGCTGAAAATTGTTACCCATAACACAAACAGCCAACAGCCCAAAATTTAAGGAATTTAAGAATGGTCGCAGCTGATAACCTCCAGAAAATGACAGAGGAAACCACCTTTAACCTGAAATCCTATCTTAAAGAGCGGCAAACACTTTGTGAAACCGCCCTGGATAAAGCTATTCCCGTGATTTATCCAGAAAAGATTTATGAATCCATGCGCTACTCACTCTTAGCTGGAGGTAAGCGATTACGCCCCATTCTTTCCCTAGCTGCCTGTGAAATGATCGGCGGCACAATTGAGATGGCCATGCCCACAGCTTGTGCTATGGAAATGATTCATACCATGTCATTAATTCACGACGACCTACCCGCAATGGATAATGATGATTATCGCCGGGGAAAGTTGACAAATCACAAAGTTTATGGTGACGACATCGCTATTTTAGCTGGTGACGGTTTGTTAGCTTACGCCTTTGAATTTGTGGCCACTCAAACCCCCGAAACCGTCTCTAGAGATAGAGTTTTACAAGTAATTGCCCGTCTTGGCAAAGCATTAGGTGCAGCCGGCTTAGTAGGTGGACAGGTAGTTGATTTAGACTCAGAAGGCAAATCTGATATTTCTCTAGAAACCCTGAATTTTATTCACAATCATAAAACAGCTGCCCTCTTAGAAGCCTGTGTTGTCTGTGGCGGTATTGTCGGCGGAGCATCTTCTGAGGATGTCAAAAAACTTAGTCGCTACTCTCAAAACATCGGTCTAGCATTTCAGATCATAGATGATATTCTGGATATCACATCCACCCAAGAGCAATTAGGTAAAACTGCTGGTAAAGACCTGATAGCTAAAAAAGTTACCTATCCCAGTCTGTGGGGTCTAGAAGAATCACGCATCAAAGCACAAGAACTTGTAGAATCAGCCTGTGAGGAATTGGCAACATTTGGTAAATTGGCACAGCCACTCCAAGCCCTGGCTCACTATATCACCAGCCGCAATCACTAGTAACCCAGGGCGGAAGTCAAAAAAATGATAATAGCCGGGAACAGGGAACAGCTGGGGAATCCCTAATTGTCAGGGTTTCATTATCTGTTTTTGTTCTAACGTCCTAACGTCCTTGGTGGTTGCTATAGGTAGGCTCATTTACTCCGTGCTGTACTAGTTAAAACCTTTTTCCAGAAAATAATTGCTGCTAAATTTACTAACCGAACCAAAACACCATGCAGGACATAGGCCACATTTTAGATAACCAGGTACTGCTGGTTGCTCTGGTAGCTTGTTTGATTGCTCAAGCATTGAAGCTCGTATTTGATCTGGTCAAACATCGTAAGCTGAATGTACGTGTTTTAGTAACCACTGGCGGTATGCCCAGCGCCCATTCAGCTTTGGTGACAGCCTTGGCAGCTGGTGTAGGAGAAAGTTTGGGTTGGGCATCCCCTGACTTTGCTTTGGCTACAGTCTTTGCCATCATCGTCATGTATGATGCCGCCGGTGTTCGTCAAGCTGCTGGTAAACAAGCACGGATTCTCAATCAAATGATTGATGAATTATTTGATGACAAACCAGACTTTAGTCAAGACAGGCTCAAAGAATTACTAGGACATACACCAGTACAAGTGATAGTTGGTTCAGCCCTGGGTATCACCATTTATTGGTTAGCTAGGTCTGCTTACTAACTCATAAACTCACAGAAGAACGCAGTAACATGACTTGACTGCTATCTACTAGCACCGCAAAAAAGCCACGTTCGGTGAGTTGTTGCAGAGTTCTGTATGCTTCTTGTTGGTTTCCAGTATAAACTGCCAATAAATATGGGCGTTCTCCGTAGGCAGCAAATCCGATGTTTCCTCCCACTACTTGTTGTACGTTATTTACCAGTTCTGGTTTATTAAAGTAATCTACCAATACAGCATAACCATTTCCTAATAGTTGGGGATTAAAGCTAACTGTTTGGGGTGAATTTGGCGGTTGTGTGACATTGGCTACGTTAGGTTGTGTAGTGATAATGGCAGATAAGCCGACGATATTATTGATATATGTCGCCCAACGATTCGCATGGTCTGTGGAGTTAAACCCGCCTATTCGCGTGACTGTATCAGAGAGATATTGGCAAGTTGTGGCGGGAATTTCGTTAGGTAAAGCACTCCGTAGCTGTTGTTGACTATTTACCGTAGGACTAACCACCAGCAACAGATATTCCCCAGGACGGGGAGGTTGACAAGTGGGAAGATTTTGTTGGGCTGTGACAGAAGTCATACTACTTATCAACCCAGATGCTGTCAGTGCTAATGCACTAGATAAAGTATTAAATTTATGTAGGAAGTTAGTCAACATAAACTGAATTTTTGGTTCTAATATTTTGAGGAAAGGTTTTTACAGAGTTTGCAGTAAGGACTAAAGTGCTTACTACAAACTAGGATTTTAAGACACTGAGCTTAAGGATGCTAAGGGATCGGATATTGTCTGAGAAGGTGCTTGAAATTCTCCTGTAATCACATACTCTAACCGTAGTTTTAGCCAGGTAATAAATTGAGCATTGGTAGAAATAATAGCTGCGGCTGGTTTAGGACACTTCGCCTTTACCTCTGCCATTTCCGGTGATTCTAAAAAAGCTGGCTGCTTGACTAACCAAAAATCAATTTCTTTTTCCTGTTCATGGTAGTAACGAGTGCGTTCTTTCAGCACTTCTGATGTGGGTTCTTCGCTTATCAGGAATTGTTGACTAGCCAAAACGTAATAATATGTTTGCATTTTTTAACCTTTGGTTCCTATTGAATAATTTCAGGGTACAGTATGCAGCACTGTACCCCTAAAAAATAATTAAACCGTAATTACCTCATGAAAGCACTAAAGGGACAAGCACTGGTTTTGGCTTCTTCGGTGTTTGGTTTTCCTTGCCAATGCCACAATTGCTGGAAAAAACTCCAAAAATTTGTTGCTTTCTGCTTGGTTCCACCAGTTTCTTGTTTGACGCTTGCTGTCAGCTTGTCTAAGAACTTGGTGTTGTCATAATAGTGTTCTAGGGACAGGATTTTCAAGTCATCGGTAACACGAGCAATACTCATACCGATAACTTCTATAGTTTCTCCTGTGGGTGCGTAGTCTTTGTATGCACCTTTAAAATGTCCCCAATGCCGCCATTTAAAGGCAACTGTGGGTGGGGCTGAGAACACTTCTAGGACTTCCCAGGTAAATCCTTCGGGGAAGGCTGTGTGGAAGAGGTTTGTGGATGTTTCAAAGTTTTCTTCAGCAGCTTTGTAGTGTTTGGTGTTACCAATTAGGAGTTTGTAGGTTCCTGACTCGACTAAATCTGATACTGTGTAGCTCGGACCTCCATTGGTACTCATACGAAACTTTTCGTTGACAACCGATATCCACTGTTGGGGGTTGGTTTTAAAGTTCGCTTCCACATCGAAGGTTCTCACCAAGTTTTGGACTATGGCTTCTAGTGAACCTGCGGGATGATTGCGAGTGCTTTCTTTGGCGATGTTTTCGTTGGAACGGGTGTAGTCAGGAAATTTGCCATAGCGCCATTCGATGTCGGTACTCTGTTCTAGTACTTTATCTCTGTGTTGTACCCAAAGAGGTAGGCTGTTAGAGTCTGTTGAGGTCATAGCGTTTTTCTGAAAGATTTAACTCCAAATTTCCGGATTTCGCAGTTACAACCCCTCTTTTTCAGTTATCAGGTGTCAGTTATCAGTTATCAGACTAGAAAATTTTGATTACTGTTTACTGTTCACTGTAATTGCTTGTTTCATTTCGCGGACGGCTCTTTCTATTCCTACTAATGCGGCGCGACTGATAATGGTATGACCAATGTTCAGTTCTTCCATTCCTGGTAGTGCAGCTACAGGATAAACGTTCCAGTAGGTGAGTCCGTGACCAGCGTTGACGCGTAAGCCGGCTTTGATTGCTTGTTCACACCCTTGAGCTAATATGGCTAGTTCTTGCTGGCGATTTTTTTCGTCTTTAGCCTCGGCATACTGCCCTGTGTGCAGTTCAATAAATTGTGCTTTTACCTTGACAGATGCTGCAATTTGTGCAGGTTGTGCATCAATAAATAAACTAACTGGAATACCAGCGCTTTGCAACTTATCGACTATCTCACCTATTCTAGCAATTTGTCCGACGATATCTAATCCACCTTCTGTGGTGACTTCTTCCCGCTTTTCGGGGACTAAGGTGACGTAATCGGGTTTAATATCGAGGGCGATCGCTAGCATTTCGTCTGTAGCGGCCATTTCTAAGTTGAGATGCGATCGCACTGTCTGCCGCAACAATAACACATCTCTGTCTTGGATATGTCGTCGGTCTTCTCGCAAATGCACGGTAATACCATCTGCACCCGCTAATTCTGCCAGTACCGCCGCCGCTACGGGGTCCGGTTCCACTGTCCGTCGGGCTTGGCGAATAGTGGCGATGTGGTCAATATTAACACCTAGTGTAGGCACCCTTGTATCTCCCTGTCAATAATCCCTAAGTCTTGATTTTAACGGATTTTAACGCTATTTAAGCCAGAGGATTATGGTTGAGCGATCGCCTAAATCCCCAAGCAGCATTTAAAATAATATCTACACCCACTATCTGAGGCAATATGCTCTTAGAACTACAACAGATTATCGTCAAACCAGGACAAGAAATGTTGCTACAAGATATTAGTTGGCAGCAGTTAGAGAATATTTTGGCAGAAATGGGAGAAAAACGGGCTGCACGTATTTCTTATAGTGATGGTTGGTTAGAAATTATGGTTCCTTTACCTGAACACGAAAAGGATAAAGAAATTGTTGGGGAGTTGGTAAGAATTTTATTAGACTACCTCCAAATTGATTTTGAGCCTTTTGGTTCCACTACACTAAAAAACGAACAAATGCGCCAAGCAGTGGAACCAGATACTTGTTTTTATATTCAAAATCAAGCTGCTGTAATTGGTAAAAATCGTCTTGATTTAACTGTAGATCCACCACCAGATTTAGCAATTGAAATTGATATTACTTCCCGGACTCGATTTGAGAATTATGAGATTTTGGGAGTTCCAGAACTGTGGCGATATACAAAACACGGTTTAGAAATTTCTGTGCTACAGGAAGGAAAATATATCAAAGTGCCATCTAGCCCTAATTTTCCTAATATCCCCATTGTGGAATTAATTAATGAATATGTTCAACAGTGTTTAACTATTGGGAGAAGTCAAGCTATGCGTAATTTTAGAACTTGGATAAAAAATAATTTATAATTATTGTTAACTGACACATAATAAATAAGTCGTTGTGACTTTATTCCTGAATTAAGGACTAAATTACAAAATTATCCGCGTTTATCCGCGTCCATCTGCGTTTAATTATTACTGCTTGTACCTCACGTAAATGGGAATTGCTATACTTTAGCTTGCCCTAACTCGATGCGCTAGTATAAAAGCGCAAAGCAAACCGCCAAAAGGCATTAGAAACCCAAAATAACACTATCGCTAACACACCAGCACCTATAAACCAGTTAATTTGACCCCGACCCAGCATCGCTTCTGCTGGTATAGTTGTTAAAAATGCCACAGGGACTACAAAGGTGAAGAAAAAGCGGTAAGCAGTTGGATAAGCCACCATAGGATATCTGCCAGCTTCTAACAAACCTCGTAAAACTTCGGTAGCATTATATATTTTGACAAACCAAATGCTAGTTGCACCTAGCATAAACCACAAGCTATAAAGAATTACCAAGCCAAATAGTAAAGGTATCGCACTGACGACGTAACTATTAATGCCTAAATCTAGGCGTTTACCTGCATAGCCAATAATTACACTACCAAAAATTAAATCTGGGACTCCCCAAGGTGACAGTGTGTGAGTAGAAAGCCAAAACTGACTGCGGATAGGTTTGAGGAGGACGAAATCTAATGTCCCTTCTTGGACATGGCGAACAATGCGATTCAGGTTTGGGGCGAGAAAGGTAGCGGAAAAGCCTTGTAGCAATGTGAAAATTCCCAAAACCAACAAAGCTGCGTCCCATGACCAGCCCGTAAAGGTGTAACCAGTACGGTAGAATAAGAATAATCCGAATAGACTACCTGCGAGATTACCCACACTACTGAGGGTAGCTATGAGAAAATTGAGGCGATACTCCATCTCAGCTGCGATCGCAGTAGTCCAAAAAAGTCTTAACACTTGCCAATATCTGGTCATTCTGCACCCTGAACCCAATATATTGAAAGCATAGCTAATCATTAGCCATATTGGCCGTATTCACAACTATTCAACCTAAAATAAAATTATTATCCAGCGTAAATTCTTCAGATTAAATGATTAAACTCGACCAATTTTTAAAGTTTATGGGTATCACCTCAACTGGAGGACAAGCCAAACTAATGATTATTGATGGTGCTGTAAAAGTCAATGGCATAGTTGAAACCCGACGAGGACGAAAATTAGTATTAGGTGACAAAGTAACAGTAGAAGGAAAAACCTTAGAGTTTAATTTAGACTAGGAGCAAATTATACCAATTCAAAAATATATGTAACAGATGTCGCTGAGGTTGTTTGCTTCAGCGATAGGCGACTAGAGGAACACAGTCCGTTTCGTTCTTATTTGTTACGATCTTGCTGTTTCACAATCGGTCAATTAATAACGCATCCCTGAACTTTTTTGAGTAAGTGAGTAACGTTAACTTACTTATAGCCTTTCCCAGTCTAATGAAGTACACACCAATTTATTCCCTGTTCCCTGTTCCCTAAAACTAAAAAACTTTGTACCTCACCAGCATGGGAACTGCTATATACCAATTTAATATAAAGATGCATAAATATTATTTAACCAGAAATCTAGTTCCCCTCCTCGCTTGCGGGGAGGGGTTAGGGGTGGGGTCGAAATAATATGCAGCCTCACAAATAATTGGTATTAGTTATCATAATACTAAATATTCAATTCTATTTTCTGGCTTCCAATCATCTTATTAAGAGTGGCTTTGATTGCCACAAATAGCTTTTATTTCCAGGTGTATACTATTTATTATCAATTTCCTCAAATCATTGATAATTATAGATATTAAGATGCCCATTTAAACTTTAAAAATCAGCTTTATTTTTCAGTGCTTGTGAGACAATTTAGAGCATTTATCATGGAATTATTAACAGATATAAAACCATGAAATTATCTGAAATCACCAACCGACATATTTATTATTTAGCAAATTTGTATGAGATGGGTGATATTCATCAATACCATATTAGTTTGTGTAGTTGATGACAAATTAATAATTGTAAAATGTCGCTGCCTGTACATTATTAAACCTTTGTTTGGGAATATATAAGCCTTTTGATACTATTATATTTCTTTGACAATTAGTAAAAAAATCTTTAAACTAAAATATAGGTGACACAAATCAAACAAAATACAGCTTTTTTGTTAGATAAATTAAAAATTGCTGTTGTAGATGATCGGCATGAACAAATGAATTGAAATTAATCATTGATGATAAATAGTAACTGCATCGCGTTGTTACCACAGTAGAGATGCAGGACTATATATATATTGACATTGACTGGATTTCGCTGCGTGTATCTGACATCCTGCGTGGCGTAGCTATATAAACTCCGGTCAAGGGTAAATAATTATAGTGGTGTACTGTCAATATTGACAAATGAGGTGCAATAGATATGTCCAGGAGAACACAATGCTTGAGTATCTGACATCTTTAAATGACCACAATTTGCCGTATCCAGATACAATGCACCCCATCGTTGTCCACTTCGTAATTGCGATGGTGTTGTTTGCATTTATCTGTGATGTCATAGGTTATTTTACTGGTAAGTCTCATCTGTTTGAGGTGAGTTGGTGGAATATGTTTGTGGCAACAGTAGCGATTTTCGTTGCCATCATTTTTGGTCAATTTGAAGCAGGTTTAGCACAACCTTATGCTGTAGCCAAATCAGTTTTGAATGTACATACATTGATTGGTTGGTCACTGTCTGGAATTATCGCCTCAATTACAGCATGGCGCTATGTAATTCGTAATCGTAACCCGGAGAAATTGCCGATTCCTTATATGTTGGCGGGGTTGTGTTTAATAGCTATTGTTGGTGTGCAAGTATATCTCGGAGATCAACTGGTTTGGGTATATGGACTGCACACAGTGCCAGTTGTTGAAGCAGTCAAGGAAGGTATCTTGCCATGAATTCTGAACTGATTGATCAAGTAAGCGCACAATTAGGTGCAAATGGATTACCATACTCCATTCCCATTCATCCCAACTTAGTACATTTGACATTGGGACTATTTATCATTGGGATTACTTTTGATGTTTTGGGTAAAGTTTTCCCCTTGCAAAAGTGGATTTTCTCATCTTTAGCCATTCCTGTACAACCGGCTAACTTCTTTGATGTCGGTTGGTACAACATGATCGGTTCCACTATCTTTACTATTTTCACTGTAGCGGCGGGCTTTTATGAAATGCTGCTAGCAACACCATCAGCTGATCTCAAAAGTGCTTGGGGAATGCCGGCAATGGAAACAATGCTGTGGCATGGTATCGGTGGTGTATTCTTGCTGGGGCTAATTTTTGGCATGACCATTTGGAGAGGATGGCAGCGTTTCATTTGGAGTCAAAACCGAGACGAACAAGTGCAGTGGAGTTATCTGGCCGCAGGTATAACAGTGATGTTTATTATGTACATCCACGGCACACTAGGGGCGCAAATGGCCGCTGAATTTGGAGTACATAATACAGCAGATAGCTTACTGCGCTTGGGTGAAGACCTGAACACAATGTTGAAGTAAGCAATGTTGGTCATTTTCTAGTAATGACTCGTGACTAACAATTAATGACTAACAATTATGGAAATTCGGAAGATTTTCAATATTTTGACCGTGTTTGTGGCTGCACTCATAGTGACTCTCATCAGTTTCTGGATAGGACAGCAGGCTTATAGCTGGCTTCCCCCCCAAGCAGCAGCAGAATCACGGTTAATCGATGATTTGATTAGCTTTTTAGTGACACTAGGTGCGTTCATATTTTTGGGCGTAACTACGACTTTGATCTATTCCATCATTTTCCATCGGGCGGAAAAGTGGGATTTAAGTGATGGTCCCCACATTGAGGGTAATGTTACTTTAGAGGTTGTCTGGACAGCTATCCCAATTATGTTGGTGTTGTGGATTGCTAGCTATAGCTACCAAGTGTATGAGGAAATGGGCATTCAAGGGCCGATGGAACTTGTACATTTGCATAATCCTGTGGGTATGGAATCGGCTTATGCAGCCCCAACAGATGAACCCACAATGGCTGTAGCTGAACCGCTAGAAGAAATTGATGTCTTGGCTAAACAATGGGCTTGGGTGTTCCATTATCCTGAAAAAAATGTTACCAGTACAGAACTGCATTTACCAAGCGATCGCCGGGTACGTTTAGCCCTAAAATCAGAAGACGTGCTGCATGGGTTCTATATTCCTGCATTCCGCCTCAAACAGGATATTATTCCCAACCACACCATCGACTTTGAATTTACCCCCATCCGTGAAGGAAAGTATCGCTTAACCGACTCACAATATAGCGGTACATACTTTGCCACAATGCAAGCCAATGTGATCGTAGAATCTCCCGAAGATTACCATCAATGGCTATCAGTAGCTGCCAGTCAAAGACCAACAGCAGCCCACAATCAAGCCGCATCTGAGTATGCCCGCGCCTCCAGTCAATCAGTTAAAAATGGTTGGACTACTGTAGCACCTGCGGCATCTCCTCTAGTCAATTACCCTGGTTAAAAGGAAACTCACCGATGACAAATATCCCTCTCGCAGGCATCAGTCACCCTGGTGAGAACCCAGGTGGCTGGAAAAAATACTTCAGCTTTAGCACAGACCACAAGGTAATTGGTATACAGTACCTTGTCACCTCATTTTTCTTCTTTCTCATCGGCGGTATCTTCGCAATGGTGATTCGGGGAGAACTAATTACACCCGAATCTGACCTTATTGACCGCACCGTTTATAACGGAATGTTCACCATGCACGGCACTATCATGCTGTTTTTGTGGACATTTCCCTCCCTCGTAGGCTTTGCTAACTATCTAGTACCCCTGATGATAGGGGCGCGAGATATGGCATTTCCCCGACTGAACGCCGTCGCCTTTTGGATGGTACCTGTAGTTGGGATTTTGTTAATGACCAGTTTCCTAGTGCCAGGTGGTCCAGCCCAAGCAGGTTGGTGGTCTTATCCCCCAGTCAGTTTGCAAAACCCCACTGGTAACTTAATTAACGGTCAAGTTCTGTGGTTACTAGCAGTAGCTATATCCGGCGTATCCTCAATTATGGGGGCAGTTAACTTTGTCACCACAATTGTTAAAATGCGCGCCCCAGGTATGGGCTTCTTTCGGATGCCCTTATTTGTCTGGGCAATATTTAGCGCCCAAATCATCCAATTATTTGGACTACCTGCACTCACAGCAGGTGCAGTTATGCTGTTGCTAGACCTCACAGCAGGTACAGCCTTTTTCAACCCCAGTTTAGGGGGTAATCCTGTAATGTTTCAGCATTACTTCTGGTTTTACTCCCACCCTGCCGTTTACGTGATCATTCTGCCCATCTTTGGTATATTCTCAGAAATCTTCCCTGTCTACGCCCGCAAACCATTTTTTGGCTACAAAGTAGTTGCCATTTCCTCAATGTTAATTGCCTTAGTCAGTGGTCTTGTCTGGGTACACCATATGTATGTCAGTGCTACACCAGGCTGGATGCGGTTGATATTCATGTTGACCACCATGTTTGTATCCGTACCTACAGGGATTAAAGTATTTGCTTGGGTAGCCACTATTTGGGGCGGTAAACTGCGGTTAGATACAGCCATGCTGTTCTCCCTTGGTGCATTGGTAATGTTCGTCTTTGCAGGTATCACAGGGATTATGCTTTCCTCCGTACCTGTAGACGTACACGTAAATAATACATACTTTGTCGTCGGTCACTTTCATTATGTTCTCTTTGGCACAGTCACGATGGGCTTATATTCTGCCATCTACCACTGGTTCCCCAAAATGACCGGCAGAATGTATTACGAAGGCTGGGGTAAACTACACTTTTGGTTAACATTCATTGGCACTAACCTCAACTTTCTACCCATGCACCCATTAGGGTTGCAAGGAATGTTACGCCGAGTTTCCTCCTACGCCCCAGAATACGAATTTTGGAACATCATCGCTAGTTTAGGCGGATTCCTCTTAGGAATGTCTACACTACCCTTCATTTTCAACATGGTAATTTCCTGGATGCAAGGAGAAAAAGCACCTGATAATCCTTGGCGCGCCATAGGACTAGAGTGGATGGTTTCTTCACCTCCCCCAGTAGAAAACTTTGAACAAATTCCCATCATCATCTCCGATCCTTACGGCTACGGCAAAACAGAACCCTTAACAGCCAACAACCCTGCATTAAAAAACGCAGACTAAACCTCGGCGCACCTTTGCGCTTTCCTTAGCGATCCTCTGCGTTTAAAAAAAGGAGAATTACCATCAATGGACAGTTCCATCAACCCAGAAGAATTGCAAATATCTCACCATCACGCAGGCGTTGAACACGAACACGACGAAGAAGGCAATAAAATGTTTGGCTTCATCGTGTTCCTCCTCTCCGAAAGCGTCATCTTTCTGAGTTTCTTCGCCGGATATATCGTCTACAAAACCACAACTCCCAACTGGCTACCAGCAGGAGTATCAGGACTAGAAATTACAGAACCTGCAATCAACACAGTGATTCTGGTTTCCAGTAGCTTCGTGATTTACTTGGCAGAACGCGCCCTGCAAAACCACAACTTAAAAGGATTTCGCCTTTATCTGGGCGCAACAATGGCAATGGGTAGCTACTTTTTAGTAGGACAAGCCATTGAATGGAGTAACCTGGAATTTGGCTTTACTTCCGGGGTATACGGTGGAATGTTCTATCTGCTAACTGGTTTTCACGGTTTGCACGTTTTCACCGGTATTCTGTTGCAGTCGATTATTTTTGTCCGTTCTTTCCTTCCTGGGAATTACGAATCAGGTCACTTTGGCGTAAATGCCACTTCGTTATTTTGGCACTTTGTAGATGTGATTTGGATTGTTTTGTTTATTCTCATTTATATTTGGCAATAAGCCCTTGGGGATGCTTCACTAAAGTAGGTGGTGTCCCCAATTTTTTAACCGCTATAGCGCCAATGAGTGATCAAGATCATTTGTGCTGTGTGACGGTGAACATTACCTTAATTCCTTTTCTAGTTTTTCAAGGGATAACCTAAGTTTAAGACTATATTTTATATTTAAAACTATTGATATAGGAAAGAGAATTGCGGTACTAGTTTGGGAATAATAAATTCATAAATTAATTGTCAAAATTTAACATAAGGTCATGATGCCAAAGAGTATTCCCGGATATCATCTCAGAGAGCAACTCTACAATAGTTCCAGAACCCTGGTTTATCGAGGGGAACGACTGGTTGATTCGTTACCTGTGGTGATTAAACTGTTGAAAAATCCTCATCCCAGTTTCAGCGAACTGGTGCAATTTCACAATCAGTACACGATCGCCAAAAATCTTCACTCACCCTTAATTATCCAAACCCATAGCCTAGAACCCTATCAAAATGGTTACGCGTTGGTAATGGAATATTTTGAGGGAATTTCTTTAAAGGATTATTTAACCTCTGTAGATATATTATATCCAGAGTCTCTACAAGAATTTTTGCTGATAGCGATCACTCTTGCCAACGCCTTAGAAATACTATATCGCGATCGCATTATTCATAAAGATATCAAACCCAGCAATATTTTAATTAATCCAAATACACAAAAAGTTAAATTAATTGACTTTAGTATTGCATCCTTACTACCACGGGAAACTCAAACTTTGACGAATCCCAATGTATTAGAAGGTACACTTGCTTATATTTCCCCAGAACAAACCGGAAGAATGAATCGGGGAATTGACTACCGGACTGATTTTTATTCTTTAGGTGTCACCTTTTATGAGTTACTGACAGGGGAGTTACCTTTTCAATCAGATGACCCAATGGAGTTGGTACATTGTCATATTGCTAAAGCTGCACCATTAGTGCATAAAATCAACCCACAAATCCCCCCTGTGCTTTCAGAAGTTGTCAGCAAATTGATGGCAAAAAATGCTGAAGAACGCTATCAAAGTACATCGGGACTGAAATATGATTTAGAAACTTGTTTATATCAGCTAGAAGAAATTGGTAAAATTGAGAGTTTTGATATTGGGCAACGGGATGTGTGCGATCGCTTTATTATCTCTGATAAACTCTATGGCAGAGAAGCAGAAGTATCAACCCTACTAGAAGCATTTAATAGAGTCAGTCAGGGTGCATCAGAAATGATGTTAGTAGCGGGTTTTTCTGGAATTGGGAAAACAGCAATTGTCAACGAAGTGCATAAGCCAATTGTTAGACAAAGAGGCTATTTTATCAAAGGTAAATATGACCAATTTCAACGCAATATTCCTTTCAGTGCCTTTGTACAAGCATTCCGTGATTTAATGGGGCAATTGTTAACTGAAAGTGATACTCAAATTCAGCAATGGAAATATAAAATCCTAGAGGCTGTTGGCGATAATGGGCAAGTCATTATTGAAGTTATTCCCGAATTAGAAAAAATTATTGGCGAACAACCGCCAGCGATAGAGTTATCAGGAACAGCCGCCCAAAATAGATTTAATTTATTATTTCCAAAATTCACCCAAGTCTTTACTAGTATTGAACATCCCTTAGTGATATTTCTTGATGATTTACAATGGGCAGATTTGGCATCGCTAAAATTAATACAGTTGTTAATGACTGATACAGCTTATCTTTTCATCATTGGTGCATACCGGGATAACGAAGTAACCCCAGGACATTCATTAATGTTGACGTTGAGTGAAATAGAAAAGACACCAGCAAAAATCAGCACGATTACTTTATTACCACTCAATCAACAAAAACTCAATGAATTGGTGGCAGACACACTCAGATGTACAGAAAAATCTGCCTGGAATCTTTCTGTCTTGATATATGAAAAAACTCAAGGCAATCCATTTTTTGCCACACATTTATTCAAAGCATTACATCAAGATGGACTGATTCACTTTGATTTTGGATTAGGATGTTGGCAATGTGACATATCTGAAGTAAAAGCTCAAATAGTTACAGATAACATTGTGGATTTTATGAGTTCACAATTGCAAAAATTACCCCCATCAACACAACATTTATTGCAATTAGCAGCTTGTATTGGTAACTCTTTTGATTTAGATACTTTAGCTATTGTTTCAGAGCAAACAGTCCTCGAAACATCAGATGTTTTGTGGAAAGCATTGCAGGAAGGGTTAGTTTTACCAATTAGTGATGCTTATAAGTTTTATATTGGACAAGCAACTCAAGAATTAGCACAAAAAAACCAAGATAACGTTAGATATAAGTTTTTACATGATCGGGTTCAACAAGCTGCCTATTTACTAATTCCAGAAGATAAAAAACAAGAAATACATTACCAAATTGGACAATTATTATTAAATCATATATCCCCAGAAAAATACAAAGAAAATATTTTTGATATCGTTAATCATTTGAATCTAGCCAGAGAGTTAATTAGGACAAAACACCAAAGACATCAATTAGCAGAATTGAACCTCATGTCCGGGAAAAAAGCTCTTGGGGCAACGGCTTATAGTGCTGCTGCTAAATATTTTCATAATGGAGTTAATTCTTTAGACGTTGATAGTTGGCAAAGCGAGTACAGGCTAACTTTATCCCTTTACGAATCTGCGATCAAGGCAGAATATCTTAACATCAACTTTGCCTATGCCCAAAGTTTAGCTAATTTTGTGTTGAAGCGCGTAACTAGCCTAATTGATCGCGTCAAAATTTATGAGATGCAAATTCAAATGTATATGGCTCAGTCAGAGATGCCAAAAGCACTGGATGTAGGAATGTTGGCTTTGGAACTTCTGGGAGTCGATTTAAATTATGCTCCTGCATCTTCAGTAATTCACTTACCAGAATTAAGCACAATAGAATCATTGCCAGTTATGCAAGATGACCATCAAATTGCTGTCATGCGTATACTTATGGCAATTTTTTCTCCAGCCTACACAACGAAACCAGAGCTGCTATCACCAATTGTCTTGACAATGATTGATTTGAGCTTAAAACAAGGACACACATCGCTGACTGCATTTGCCTATGTATTTTATGGCATATTACTGTGTGTATTTGAGAAAGATTTAGATAAAGGATATTACTCGGGTTTACTTGCCTTGGAAGTATTGGATCGATTTTCTGCTAGAGAATTGGAATGTAAAGTAAAGAATTTATTCAATGTTTTTATTCGACCTTGGAAAGAACCTCTGATTGAAACTATAGAAATATTAGGAAAAGCTAGTCACATTGGTTTTGAAATGGGCGATATTGAGTATGCTAGTTATGCAACCGCTCATGGCTGTACCTATCGCTTTCTTACTGGAGAAACTTTAATAGATTTACAACAGAAACAAAAGATTGCTCTTGAGATTTTGCAGCCAATTAAACAAGATCACTCTCTTGGAAATGCTCAAATTTGGCAACAACTTGTTTCTAATTTGTTGGGAGATGTCACTGAGCCAAGGCAATTGTCAGGTGAGTATTTTGATGAAACTGAGCTTGTACCTGTTTACTGTGCTGGTAACGATCGCTCACTGCCATTTACAACATATTTAGCTAAGTCTATTCTCAGCTATTTATTTGGAGATTATTCGACGGCGGTGACATCGACACTGAAGGCAGCAGACTACGCTGATGCTGCTATTGGTATAACTGTGGCGATTCACAACTTTTATTATTCTCTTTCGCTATTATCTCAGTGCATTGATTTACAAGCGTCCGAAAACAGATGCACATCATCCATAAACAAGAAATGTCAATCCCTGCTAGAGCAAGTAGAAATAAATCAAAAAATCATGAAAGTATGGGCTGATCATGCACATACAAACTTTGAACATAAATACATTTTAGTGGAAGCAGAAAAATATCGAGTTTTAGGACGAATTGCAGAAGCCATTGATCTATACGATCAGACAATTTCCCTGGCTAAAGCTAATAAATACATCCAAGAAACAGCACTAGCTAACGAACTAGCGGCAAAGTTCTATCTTGATTGGGGCAAACAGCGCATAGCCCAAGAATACATGATTGAAGCGTACTATGCCTATGCCCATTGGGGAGCAAAAGCTAAAGTCGCAGACTTAGAAAAAAGCTATCCCCAATTACTTGCGCCGATCTTAGAACAAACTCGTGGGGCTTTTTCTACGAACGAAACTATCTTTGCTTCAAGGAGTTTGACATCTAGTCGTTCTTCAGTTTCTAGCAGCACTGTCTCAGATACTCTAGATTTAAAGGCAATTCTCAAAGCATCTCAGACGATCTCCGGTGAAATCGAACTAGAAAAACTACTTTCATCGTTACTCTCCATTATCATCGAAAATGCTGGGGCTGATAAATGTGTGTTAATGCTGTTGCAAGACAATCATCTGCTAATTCAAGGCGCAATTACCCAAATAACACAACCCGTTCTGTTGCAAAGTCTGGCCATTGAAGACAGTCAAGACATTCCCCACAAGCTAATTTACAAAGTCAAACACATTCAACAGACTGTGTTGCTACTGGATGCAACCGCAGATCCCACCTTAGCCAATGATCCATACATTATCCGCGAGCAACCTCAGAGTATTTTATGTAGTCCGATTTTGCACCAAGGTAAGTTGATGGGTGTTTTATATCTGGAAAATAATTTAGCAAAGGGGGCGTTTACGAGCGATCGCGTTGATCTACTGAATTTACTTTGCGCTCAAGTGGCAATTTCTTTAGAAAACGCCCGATTGTATGGACAAGAACAGGAAAAATCCCAGTCATTACAAGCATCACTAGAACAATTAAAACAGACCGAAGCATCTCTAGGCAAAGAACGAGAGTTTTTAAATGCGATTATTCACAATATTACAGATGGGATTGTTGTTTGTGATGCTAATAGCAAATTGACGCTATTCAACAAAGCAACTAGTGAGTTTCATGGCTTACCAGTAGAATCATTACCAGCAGAAGAATGGAGCCAATACTTTGATCTCTATCAACCTGATGGTGAAACACTCCTATCAACCACGGAAATTCCTTTGTTTCGCGCCTTGCAAGGGGAAATAGTCGAAAATGCCGAAATGGTAATTGCGCCCAAGCATGGTGTTACCAGAATTTTGTTAGCCAGTGGTCAAGCAATCTTCGATTCTGGGGGGAACAAAGTCGGCGCGGTAGTTGTGATGCGAGATATTAGCGATCGCAAACAAGCGGAACTGGCTTTACAACAAAAATCACAAGATTTAGCACAAGCGCTAACTAATCTACAAAACGCCCAATTACAGATGGTCCAAAGTGAAAAAATGTCAGCACTGGGCAATTTAATTGCTGGTATAGCTCACGAAATGAATAATCCCCTTGGTTTTATTGCCGCTAGTCTCAAACAAGCTCAACCCACTCTGGCTGATATTGTTGAACACTTAAGACTTTATCAAGAAATTGTCCCAAATAAAAGTCCAGAAATTCTTGACCATGCGTCAGAAATTGACTTGGATTATACCTTGGAAGACTTGCCCAAGATTATTGATTCTATGTCTATGGCCTGCGACAGGCTGAAAAATATCAGCACCAGTCTCCGCACTTTTTCCCGTGCTGATAGAGATTACAAAGTGCAGTTTCATATCCACCAAGGCATTGACAGCACGATTTTAATTTTGAAACATCGTCTCAAGGCTAATCAAAAACGTCCAGCTATTGAAGTAGTCACAAACTATGGTGATCTCCCCCCAATTGAATGTTTCCCTGGACAACTCAATCAGGTATTTATGAATATTATCGCCAATGCAATTGATGCTTTAGATGAGTTAAATTTTGGGCTGAGTTTCGCAAAAATACAAGCAAATCATAATCGAATTATCATTACAACTTCAGTAGAAAAGAATCTAGTGAAAATTAGCATTGCTGATAATGGTCAAGGAATGAATGCTGAAGTTAAACAACAGGTTTTTGACCATTTATTTACTACTAAAGCGGTTGGTAAAGGCACAGGATTAGGAATGGCGATCGCCCGTCAAATTATCGTAGAAAAACACAACGGTTCACTATCAGTAAATTCTACCCTCGGTGAAGGAACTGAATTTGTAATTACCTTACCGATTCTGGCTTAAAGTCTGTGTTAATGGAGTGCTGACACATTTCAACACATCTCACCCCAGCGATACCACTGACGAAAATTAGCTCCAGCACTTACAGCCAAACCAATTTGATGCTGTGATGATAGCTCATCATGACCGCCTTCGTTAGCGCCAATGTAATACATCCGGAAACTACCATCATCCATTGGTACTACACAAGGCGTACCCACTGCCCTTGCATCCCAACAACCAGAACCCTTTTCAGCATGGGAAAAAACGGGGACATTTGTATCTTTTTGCCAATGAATACCATCATCAGAAATCGCCAAACCAATGGAGTGATAACCACTGTTGTTGACACCTTCGTAAAACATTAAGTATTCGCCGTTAATTTTCAGGACATGACGAGTACCAATACCCCTCTCATCAAAACTCCCAGACTCGCCCGCCCCTAAAATCTGACCAACTTTTTCCCAACGCAAACCATCGGTTGATACTGCTAAACCGACTAAAAAACCTTTTTCTGGGTTCAGGGTGTGGTAGTATAATTTCCAACTGCCATCATCATGCAATACTTGCGGCCAAGCACAGAACAGGGCATCAAATTCGCCGTCTTTACCGACATCCAGAATTGCTCCTTGGTAAGCACCTTCCAGTCGCACCCAATTGATCCCATCACGGGAAACAGCACAACCAGGGCGCATCTGTAACCCTTTAGCTTGAAATTTGTCGATATCAACAACTGTGTGGTTACCGCCAAAGTACCACATCCAATAAAGACCATCGTGAAAGTTGACGTTACTGACACCCACATGGGCTGAATCAAAGCGGTGAGTATCTGGGTGAGGTTCCAATACAGATCCCATTGTCAATTGTCCCTTGACTCGTTGCCAATTCACGCCGTCTGGGGAAATGGCTAAACCACAGCGCCCAGTTGGTGAGTTAATTTGTCGGTCAAAAGCAGCATCCCGTCCGTAGTACCACATCTTCCAGGTTCCATCGGGACAGCGCATAACCTGTGGTGCGGAAACTCTCTCGGAATCCCACCAGCCTTCTTTTCCTGGTGCTAAGACTAGACCAGGTTGATTGATTTGTGTTGCTTTGTCACTCATGAAGTTAATATATAAATTAATTAAATTGTTGCTAATTACAATACTGTAGCCAAAATACGAGGGTTCAACGCCTGTAGAAGCATTGTGAATAGGACCAAGAGAGGTAAGCTTGGCAAAAATCTGGGCTAATAAAATAGGCTCAGGCTGTTGCGGAAGCATTTTTAACATTTCCCGAACATATCGAAAACCCCGACAGTAAGCCTGAAGATCAACAATGCCAGAAGCGGGTTTGGTTTTACGCCATGTGGCGATAGTTACCTATAAAGTTATTTAAAAAGTCTTCTATATCAAACGAATATGACCAATCATGTTCTTCATTGTAGAGTGATATTTCACCTTTGCCTTTATTAAGTCCAATAACAATATCTGGGATGTTAGAACCTCTCATTGCAAACCTCAAATTATGTTGCTCTCGAAATTTATAGAGGGCTTCGTACCATTTATCTTGAGAATCTTCTTCTTCATAAAAATCTTTCTGATGGAGTCTTTCCAAAGATTTGGCTAAACTTTCGTTTGCAAACACTTGAATTTCTTCATGAATATTCTCAATACTATTACAAAAATTATGTTGATTTTTTATTACCCATTTGACTATTTCTAACATATTCCATTCAGTTTTAAGTAAGATTAATTTTTTATTTTCAAATAATATTAATATTTTAATATCCCCCCACTCTTCAAACATTGAACTTTTCTCATTTAAGTAAGGATGTGGTTTTGTTATTAACTCAAATCGAAGTTTGTTATTCATAAATTTAATCTTTACCGTTAATGAACTTTCTGTATTGATTGTTTGTTATCAGTATGTTTAAGAATAATTTACCAGAGAAGGTTTGTAATTGTAGAGCCACTCTTCAAACTCAGCATCACTTAGTTGTGTCTGCTGCATCATTTTTGCTAAGTACGTTTCACTATCAGCTTTATATGCACGCTTCGCCCCAACTGCATTACGAATCTGGATAATTTGGGTGCGGGGTTTACGACTATTTTCATAATTAGCTAGGGCTGTTTCAATGCTGGAAGCATGACGAAGGCATTGGGCAAGTTCCCAGGCATCTTCAAAGGCTGTATTGGCTCCCTGCCCTAGTAATGGTACCATTGGATGAGCTGCATCACCTAAGAGTGTTACTCTGCCTTGACTCCAGTTTTCTAGGGGTGGTCTGTCACATATCGGCCGTTCTACAATGTTTTCGACGTTAGTTGCTGCTAATATTTCCTGTACTGGTTCTGCCCAACCCGAAAACTGGTGTTGGATGCGAGACTTAACTTCGGCAGCAGTTTCAGCAATATTGCCCTCTGGACATAGTGCAGCCCCACTCCAAAATACATATCCGCTACCTAAGTCAAAGAACCCAAAAATTTTGCCGTCGGATGCTGTCATCGACATGACTTCGTGAGGAAGCAGTTTTGGGTGACTATATTTGAGAACAGCTCGCCAAGACATCCGACCAGCATAATCAGGATCTCCGTCACCAATCAATATCTGCCTAACTACGGAGTTTAAGCCATCAGCCCCAATTAACACATCTGCCTGCACTGTTTTGCCGCTTTCAAAGCAGACTTGGACTTCTTTCTGATTTTGCTGAAAACCAATGCACCTATGGTCAAGGTGGATGGCTTCAGATGGTAGTTGGGAGGCGAGGATTTCTTGGAGACACGACCACCGAATTTGCAACATCGGTTGACCGTATTTTTCCTGTAGTGTGACTGATTTCTGCCCAATTAACTCGCCGTTGCTTTTGTGCAATGTCAGCTTTTGAGTTTGGCTACCCGCAGCTTTTAATAACTCAGTGATTCCCGGTGTAATAGCTTCAAGACTATGTAAACCATTTGGCACAAGACTCAAACCAGCACCCACGGGACGCAAAAGACAAGCTTTTTCATAGACTTGGGCATTAATGCCTTGTTTCCGGAGTGCTTGAGCTACGGATAAACCACCAAGTCCAGCCCCGATAATTGCTACTGTATTAACCATATTTTATTCCTGATTTATCTGCGTTCATCTGCTATCGGTGGTTAACTTTTCCTTCCCACAATTAGGTACTCAATAACTTATCGTTGGATTTTTTCACTTTCGTTATCCAATCTTGATATGAAGTTAAAATTTCTGAGTAAGAAACAGTAGTTTCAAATATTAAATCAATTAGTGAAGGGGGAAATTTTTCAGGAAATACTCTATGCAGAATTTTAGCAATATATTCTCTTAAAATAAACTCAAAAAATAATCCGGTAGATGTAGGGAAGGCATAGTCTCCTAATTCTACTAAAGCGTAACCATCTGGTTGACGGCGAATAGTAAATTGTTTCAGAGACTCAGCTAAATCATCATGATATTCTTCCAGAAGATGATCAAAAACTGCCACATCTTCCAGTGCTGCATTACAACCTTGACCAATAGAAGATGATACCGCATGGGCTGCGTCTCCCATGATGAGGACACTATCACCTTGATGATAATGGTTACAGCGCACTGTTAAAATTTTAGCAATTGGTCTGTTGAGGAAATTTTGGGCATCTTCTTCGGTCATTATCTGACCAATTTCGGGAAAGTTTTGGTGAAAAAAGTTTAGGACTTCTTCTGGGCTAGAAAGACTTGCAATCTGATTTTTTTCACGGGGAAAATTGATTGCACCACTTAATGTTCCATCGAATTGATGCAGTGCTACCATCAGTGTACCGTCTTTTAGCCTCCAAGTATGAATGTGGTCTGATTTGAGGTGAAGACTGGAATTTTTGCTGTTGTTTAGGAAAATTGATTTGTAGTCTGTAGGATAATATTTCTGTTCACATTTAAACTCTTCTGTCGATAAAAAAGCCTCTCTAACTACAGAATTAGCTCCATCTGTACCAAGTAATAAATCATAGTTTACAGTGAAATTATCTGTTTTTGGAATATTTTTAAAGGTAACTGTTTTGGCGGCTAAGTCTACAGAATGACATTGAGAATCGAAGTGAATTTTCAGCCGACTTTCATCGTACTTTTGGGTCAATTGGTTTAAAAGTACAATTACTAAATTTGTGCGGTCAAGAGTAACTAAAGGTTTTTTTCTGGGTGTCAACCTTGATTTACCATTTTTTTGGTGAAAAAGCGTTCCTGTCATTTCCACACTGACTGCTTTCACTGCTGCTTCTAATCCTGGAATTTGTCTCAAAGCAGTCATTCCTCTTTCGTTGAGGGAGATGGGGAAGGTGCGGGATTTTGAAAAGGGGATGATGCGGCGATCGCTACGAGCCTCGTAAATGTTAATGTTATATTTGTCGCCACGACTTAAAAGATAATGAGCCAGGAGTAAGCCACTAGGCCCAGCACCGATAATTGCTACTGTTTTGACCATGTTTCTAAGTTTTACTGATTGGTAGAGAAACTACAATATTATTTCTAAATTCAAATATAAAACTTTGTCATGAATCTTCAGAAGGATTTGGTATTAATGGCAAAATATCTGATACATCGCAGTTCCATTAAGTATTCAATTTAACTAAATTATCTTTTTTTGGAAAAATTTAAAGTATGAGCTATGTCCAGGTAAAAAAGTAATTAGTGGCTAAAGTAAATCAGCTATCACAACTCAGATAAAATTACTGTAAACTGCGATATTGAGAAATTTATAGTATCGCCTTATTTTATGAATAGGTTAACCAGACTGATAAATTTATAAGCGGAATTTGATATTGATAAAAATGATGTTGCAATCTATAGAAGGTATTTACAAATACGGTAAAGTTGAACTTAGAGAAATACCGTTTAACATTGCTCAAAGTCGTGTAATTGTGACGTTTTTGGATTCTCAAAAAAAACAAGATAAACAGCAAATAATGTCCTTCGGGATTTTTTCTGGAAATCACCAGTCAACAGAGGCAGATTTTAACATTGCTGCATTGGATGATCATATCGAGGATAGCTTAGACTTGTGATAAATAATTATGAAATATGTCATAGATACCCATGCTCTAATCTGGTTTCTCGAAGGTAATTTTCGGTTAAGCGAGAATGCTAAATATATCCTTTCTCAACCTAATGCTCAGTTAATTATTCCTGCAAATGTACTGGCTGAAGCCATTTGGATTGTGGAAAAAGGCAGAACATCTATTCCTGATCCTAAAGATATATTTTTTATAGTAAAAGGTGATAGCCGTGTAGTCATTTATCCATTTGACCAAGATGTGGTAGAAATGACCATGAGATTATATGCTATTGATGAAATGCACAATAGACAAGTAGTCGCAACTGCACTAATTATCGGCAATAAAGGTGAAGACGTGCAGCTATTGACCTGTGATGAAAATATCACTGCTTCGGGCTTAGTTAATACTATTTGGTAGCTTGTGAATAACTCAATAATTGATTTTTACTCTGATGCTCTGCGTCTCTGCGCCTCTGCGTGACTTCATTAGTTTACCAAAAAACTGGGTTTAAAGCCCCGTTCTTCTAGGACGGCTTTTAATTCATTAGTGTACCAGTATGCTGCTATACTAATTGTAGTGGAAAGGTAATCAACCACTTAAAAAACCTAGCCGTCGAAAGACAAAGCACTGAACCTTGATAATTAAATCTATGCGGTTCTACTGCATTATTCTAGTTTCCTCCTAGCAGTAGGTAAAAGATTTATAGGGACTAGACGAATCAGCATTTTGAAACAAATTGTTTCAAACAAAACAGGACTTGCACTAATGCAAATAGGGTAGGGCATACCCGAATTAACGCTTGGGGAGAATCCCACCTCTGGTCTAGATGACGCAAGGACTCTAGGTTAAGTGGTTTCGTTGAACCAAGAATCCCTGTCGATTTATCGTGGGGAGTGTCAAATTGCAGAGTATCATTTTTTTCATGCCCCTTTCCAACTTGAAAGACGTATTGGGGGTGTAATTTATTTCGAGGATATAAAAATTGGCTTAATTGCTGTATCAGCAGATTATCCTCCTACAGATGAAGTTAAGTATTCACATTTTTCTGAGATCATGCAATTGCCGACACTTAATCGTAACGATCTTAATTGATATCAGCGCAACCTAGTAAAAAAACTAGGAATAAACGGCAATTTGCTACTCAATATCCAGTAATAACCTCAGTATGCCTTTTGATATATTATTGTTAATTTCCTCATAACCTATCCCCCTGGATGGGATAATAAACTACGAGTTAACAGACTAATAGAGTTATTCCCTAACTTCATTGACGCTGAACTCTGGTTTATATAGATTTATATTGAGGAAATAATTGTGGTTGCCACTCCAGAAAAACAGCAACACACCCACGAGGCATTATCAGGTAAAGACCGAGTAGCCGTCTTACTCATGGGTTACGGGGAAGTTGAAAGCTATGAAGATTTTGCTAACTATAACGAACAAGCTTTAAATCTTCTGACTGCAAAATTCGCACCAGTACCAACTTGGATTTATCCCCCCCTAGCAAAATTGTTAGCTTTATTTGACCGCCATGAATGGGGACATACCCATCATGATTTTATTTCCCCACACAATGCCATCTTTGAACAGCAACGGGCGGGAATTGAACAAAATTTACAAGCCAAATGGGGCGATCGCATCCAAGTTTTCAAAGCCTTTAACTTCTGTGCGCCTTACCTCCCGGACCAAGTTCTCGCAGAAATTCACAACCAAGGATTCGAGAAAATCCTCATATACCCCTTATTAGTAGTTGATTCAATTTTTACCAGTGGAATTGCCGTTGAGCAAGTTAACAATGCTTTAGCTAACATTGCTGATGGAGAAGAACATTGGGTAAAAGCACAGCGTTACATCCCCTCCTTCTATAACGAACCAGCCTACATTGATTTAATGGCTAAATTAGTTGAAGAAAAGATTCGCGCCGAACTAGATACAGCTTACTTACCTTCTCAAATCGGTATCGTTTTAATGAATCATGGGTGTCCCCACAAAGCCAAAGGATTCACCTCCGGAATTACCGAAAGTCAGGCATTATATGATTTAGTGCGGGATAAATTAATTAACCGCTATCCTTTAATTTCCGTAGGTTGGCTGAACCATGACACACCTTTAATTGAATGGACATTACCCAATGCCGAACAAGCTGCTAATAACTTGATTCAATTAGGTGCAAAAGCAGTGATCTTTATGCCCATTGGTTTTGCCACAGAAAATCACGAAACTTTATTAGATGTACATCACATCATTCATGCTTTAGCACAAAAGCATCCCGGTGTAAATTATGTTCAGATGGCTTGTGTCAACGACAACCCAGAATTTTTGGCAATGGCTGCTGAATGGGCAAATGCTCATATTGCTGAGTTGTTGAATCAGGAAGCGATGACGGTTAATCCCCAGTTGGCAGGTAATCACCATCACCATCATCATCATTAATTAAGAGTTATAGCAACGGACATAAAGACGCGGGGGAGCAGGGGGGAAAGAGGCAGGGGAGCAGGGAGCAGGGAGCAGGGGGGAAAATTGTTACTTCTCAATACCTAATTCCCAGTCCCCAGTCCCCAGTCCCCAATCCCCAGTCCCCAATCCCCAGTCCCCAATCCCCAGCTATAGTTCATTCAAGTACATCCCGCTATAACTAAACCACGACAAAATTCACTAATTTTCCGGGAACCACAATCACCTTTTTAATCTCCTTCCCTTCAATGTAGCGCTGAACTAATTCAGCATCACGGGCTAATCTTTCCAACTCGGCTTTATCAGCTTGTGCAGGAACTAGAATATCAGCACGTTTTTTACCGTTAATCTGAATTACTAAAGTAATTTCCTCAGCCACTAAAGCCTCTGGATCAAAAGATGGCCAAGTTTGAGTATGGATGGAATTATTATTACCCAATAATTGCCACAATTCGTCACCAATATGTGGGGCAAAAGGAGCCAGCATAATCACTAAAGTTTGAATACCTTCAGCGTAAATCGGGGAATTTTTGCAGTCAGCATCAGTCAAGGCATTACTTAACTTCATCAATTCCGAAACAGCTGTATTGAATTGATATTCATCTTCCAAGTCTTCTGTGACAGCTTGAATGGCGGTATGAATTGCCCGGCGTAATTCTTTTTCTGGCTTACTTAAATTAGCAATATCGGCTTTCTTGCGCGATACTCCAGCCTTAGCATAATCTGTTACTAAACGCCAGACCCGATTTAAAAAGCGGAATTGCCCTTCCACATCGGCTTCATCCCATTCCAGGTCTTTTTCTGGGGGTGCTTTGAACAAGATGAACATCCGTGCTGTATCTACACCATACTTACTAATTACGTCTTCTGGTGCGACACCATTACCCTTAGATTTAGACATGGTGGCATAGAGGCGTTGCAATGGTTCCCCTGTTTGCGGGTCGCAGGGGTCAGCAGCATTGACTAAATTAGAGGGAACCCATTTATCTTTACCGCCCTTATTCGGGTTCATGTAAGTTAAACCCTGTACCATACCTTGAGTTAACAAACGTGTAAAAGGTTCATCAAAGTTCAATAAGCCTCTATCCCGCAGAACTTTAGTAAAAAATCGGGAATACAGCAAGTGTAAAATAGCGTGTTCAATGCCACCCACATACTGGTCTACTGGCATCCAGTCATTAGTTTTGGCGGGGTCAAAAACTTGCTGCTGATTTTGGGCATCGGGATAGCGCAAGAAATACCAGGAGGAATCAATAAAGGTATCCATTGTATCGGTTTCGCGCTGGGCGGGAGTGCCGCAAGTGGGACAGGGGACATTTACCCAACTTTCTAACTGAGTTAAAGGTGAACCACCCCTGCCGGTCAATTCCACTTCTTCAGGTAACTTAACTGGTAAATCCTCATCTGGGACTGGGACTATGCCACAATTTGGGCAGTGAATTACTGGTATAGGTGCGCCCCAGTAACGTTGTCGGGAGATTAACCAATCTCGTAAACGATATTGGATTCTGAGTTTGCCAAAATTTTCTGCTTCAGCATATTGAATGATTGCAGCTTTGGCATCTGTGGAGTCCATCCCAGTAAAAGACCCAGAATTAATCACAATTCCTGGTTCAGTGTAGGCCTCGTTATATTCAATTTTAATCAGTTTTGTAACTTCGTCTGTTGCTGATATTGGCGTTAAGTCAAAATCAGCCACATCATCGGCGGAAGCAATGACAAATTCAATGGGTAAATTATAAACACGGGCAAATTTAAAATCGCGGACATCGTGAGCAGGTACACCCATGACTGCGCCAGTACCATATTCATACAGTACATAATCGGCAATCCAGATGGGTACTTCTTCTCCATTAAAAGGGTTAATGACTTTGCCCCCGGTGGGGATACCTCGCTTGGGTTTGTCTTCGGCGGTGCGTTCTAATTCGCTTTGTTGAGATACTTCTTGAATAAAAGTTTCTACTGCTGCTTTTTGTTCTGGGGCGGTGACAACTTGAGTTAAAGGATGTTCTGGCGCTAATACTACATAGCTAACACCATAAACTGTATCTGGGCGTGTGGTGTAGACAGGGATTTTTTCATTACTTCCCACTACAGGAAATTCTAAATAAGCGCCTGTGGATTTACCAATCCAATTGGCTTGCATTAACTTGACCCGTTCCGGCCAACCTGTTAATTTATCTAAATCATTGAGTAATTCTTCGGCGTAGTCGGTAATCTTTAAAAACCATTGCCGTAATAGTTTCCGCTCAACTTTTGCGCCACTACGCCAAGAACGTCCTTCGTTATCAACTTGTTCGTTAGCGACAACAGTTTGGTCAACGGGGTCCCAGTTAACGGCGGCTTCTTTTTGATACGCTAACCCGGCTTGCCAAAATTGTAAGAAAATCCATTGTGTCCATTTGTAATAATCTGGGGAACAAGTAGCCAGTTCGGTTTCCCAGTCGATGGACAAACCCAGACGCTGTAACTGCTGGCGCATTTGGGCAATGTTTTGATAAGTCCACTTAGCTGGGGGAACTCCTCTATCAATGGCGGCGTTTTCTGCTGGTAAACCAAAGGCATCCCAACCCATTGGATGTAGCACTCTATATCCTTGCATTCGCTTGAGGCGTGCAATCACGTCTGTAATTGTGTAATTACGGACATGACCCATGTGTAGGCTGCCCGATGGGTAGGGGAACATGGAAAGGGCGTAGAATTTGGGCTTGTGACTATTTGCAGGTGTTTTATCTAAGCCAAGTTCTGCCCATGTTTGTTGCCATTTTTCCTCAATGTCTGCTGGGTTATATCGGGAATCCACCAAAAATTCTCCTAGAGGACTGTAATTTTGTGTGCTTACATATTGTAGATGCTAGGCAGTGTATTGAGTTGATTAAAAACAGGAATCGGGAAATTAATTATTTTGCTGGGGAGTGGGGAGTGGGGAAAAAGCTTTTCGGTGTCTAACTTTTATGATCAGTTTATGTCCTAACGTCCTTAAAGGACACAAAGAAAGCAGGAAACAAATTTAGCGCATCCTGACACAGAATTGGTATTAGCATCGCCTGTCAGGACTATAGAGATTCAAAGTCGGCGGTAAATCCTAGCAAGTTGGCACATTCTTCTTGAAATGCTTCGGCATCGCTGACATCTTCTATTTTATAGCCCATAATTCTGGTGCCATCTGGCATTTTTTTGGAAGAAATACACTCGCCTTGATATTTGTCTGACATGGTTTTGAAGTTAGCACCATGTTGTTTCCAAGCGTCACCAGAACAAGTAACATTAACCCGCCACATAATTTATCTCGTTTAATAGTTATTAATACTGATTATCTCATGCAGGTGACACTAATTGCACAGGAAATCACGGCAAAAGACCCATAAGCACAAGAAGTAAAGAAGGAAATAATCAGGGGAATGATTTTAGAGATCATCTACTTAAATGCTGAATTATCTGGCTTTTCTATCTAAAGGAGGTGTCTATTATTTAAAGTATTGAGGATAATGTGTATGGAAGATGATGTCTCCAAATTTTTATTTCCCTCGCTAAACAGGAAGTGTTAAAATGCCTCAGAATATTAAAGAACAAATTCAAAGTGATTTGCAGCAAGTTAAGGAAACTGGACAGCTAAGAACTGAACGTATTCGAGAAATTGTGAAGTCTGCTGTTTCTCAGTTAAGTTCGGAGTTGAAAGCAGGTTCTAGCGATATTCGGTATCTGGTAAAAGATGCGGTTTCTGCTGTAATTGAAAATTTTCAAGATAAGGGTACGGAAATTAGGGAGGAGGTGACGGCTTCTATTGAAGGGGCGCTGGAAGGTGTTAATAGTAAACGACACGCTGCTATTGTGAAAACTCAGGCGGAAGTGAAAAAGCTACAAGCTCAATTAGATAGTGAAGAGGAAGAAATTCAGCAAGAGGTGGATGGTATTTTAGCAGAGATTGAAGAAACTGGCAAAGACAAAACTGATGATACTAAAAATGCCATTGCTTCTGCTATTCATACTATTCGGGATAGTGAAGAAGTATCTTTGTTAAAGAAACGTTATGCTCAATTGCAAGCACAATTAGCCATCGTGAGAGCAAATTTTGCTGCGCGCTATGGTGGACGGGATGGTGAGGTTAAAGATTATATTGATGAGGCAAAACATTGGTATGATCAAGCTCGTCCCCAAGCTGAAGTGGTAGCTACGCAAGTGGAGGAGAAGCGATCGCAACTAGAAGATAAACTAGGTGAAGCTGGTTCGGCGATCGCTAAAAAAGAACGTCAAATCAAACAGACTTTACGGGAGTTGCTGTTATCAGCAGCTGATATGTTCAAAGATAAGGAACCTGCTGATAAACATGAGGAACTTATCAAAAAGTAGGCTCAATAAAATAAGTTTGTAGTTAAGGTTTTAGGCCTTCTTTGAGGACTAAAGTCCTCACTACAAACTTTGGAGA
The DNA here is from genome assembly GCF_963923915.1 of Nodularia chucula CCY0103. NCBI lineage: Bacteria > Bacillati > Cyanobacteriota > Cyanophyceae > Nostocales > Nodulariaceae > Nodularia > Nodularia chucula. Next base: position 45,753 of record NZ_CAWUOL010000015.1, read on the forward strand.
TTAACTAACTACTTCTTTCTGCATTCATTCTTTCTGCATTCATTTGGTTATGTTTAGCAATTACCCAAACTGCATGGATGCTACCGGGAACCCAACCTAAAAAGGTGAGTAAGATGTTGATGAGCAAAGTTGGGCCAGCACCCACTGTGAGAAAAACACCTACAGGAGGCAGTAATACACCTAAAAGTAAACGCATGATCTTTATGATTTGGTAATTTTCTTTAGTTACGTTGTGGAAAGAGTAGGGTTGCTACTCCTAGTCAGAACTTATTGAGAAGGTAATTCGCCTTGGGTCTTTACGTCACCACTGCTGTTTAAAGCGGGATTTTTTTCGGCAAAATAATTGTTAATGAAGGTACTAGCAAAAGAGAGAATCACTGGACCGAGGATAAAGGCGATAAGTCCACGAACTGCAAACCCTGGAACTAGGACTGCTGCTAACCAGAAACAAAAACCGTTAACTATTAGGGAAAATCCTCCTAATGTGACTAAGTTAAGCGGTAAAGAAAGAGCGGAAAGCACTGGTTTAAGTGAACCACTAATCAAACCAATTACTACAGCCGCGATCATAGCTGCTGGAAAGTTAGCAATGTTGACTCCCGGTACAACTAAATCAACAATTAACAAGCTTAATGCTGTAGCTATGGCGCTTAAAAATGTTGCCCACATTGTGTTCACCTAAAAATACGACTCTTTATTCTATTATTCTTCAATAATCGGTGGGATTTTACATCTGATTTAAGATAGATTTTACGTCTACCATTAGGATGATTATCAATTCAACATTTCTACCGTAAAAGGCTAAGGTGTACAAAAAATTCGGTAAATTCTCTTTTGTGTCATAAGACCCCACCCCCAACCCCTCCCCGCAAGCGAGGAGGGGAGTTTATGAATTTTATAATTTATTGTGAAACGGCTTTCATGGATAAACTAATCCGTCGCAATTTTTCGTTAACTTCTAAAACACGGACTTTGACAACTTGTCCAACTTTGACAACTTTTTGGGTATCTTCTACGAATTTATCGGCTAGTTGGGAGATGTGTACTAAACCATCTTGATGTACACCAATATCAACAAATGCACCAAAGTTAGCAACGTTGGTAACAATTCCCTCTAATTCCATTCCTACCTGTAAGTCGCTAATTTCTGTGATTCCTTCTCTAAAGGTGGCGTATTTAAATTCTGCACGGGGGTCTCTTCCGGGTTTGTCGAGTTCGCTGATAATGTCCCGCAGTGTGGGTTCGCCAATGCTATCGGTGACGTATTTTTTCAGGTTGGTTTTTTTGAGTTTTGCGGCAATTTCTGTAACTTGATTTAAGGATACATTTAAATCAGTGGCGATCGCCTGCACCAAAGCATAACTTTCTGGATGCACTGCTGTATTATCTAAAGGGTGTTCACCGCCTCGAATCCGCAGAAAACCCGCAGCTTGTTCAAAAGCCTTTGGCCCCAATTTCGCTACTTTTAATAGTTGTCGGCGATTCTTAAATATGCCATGTTCGTTGCGATAAGCGACAATATTATTCGCAATTGTAGGTGTAATTCCCGAAACAAAAGTCAAAAGTTCTTTAGAAGCTGTATTCAAGTCCACACCAACGTAATTAACACAACTTTCTACAGTTTCATCTAGTTTCTTTTTCAGCAACTTTTGATCAACATCATGTTGATATTGTCCCACACCGATAGATTTCGGGTCAATTTTTACTAGTTCCGCTAAAGGATCTTGCAAACGGCGACCGATACTAATCGCACCCCGGACGGTAATATCTAAGTGGGGAAACTCTGCTAACGCCACTTCACTAGCAGAATATATCGATGCGCCGGACTCATTTACCATAACTTTAATGGGTTTGAGGTTGATGGTTTGTAATACCTCAGCGACAAATTCATCTGTTTCGCGGGAAGCCGTACCGTTACCAATTGCAATTAACTGGATTTGATATTTTGTAATCAGATTTTTGAGAGTTTGTGCAGCTTTGGCGCGTTGTTCAGCTGCTTGGTGAGGAAACACAGCTTGGTATTCTAAAAATTGTCCGGTTTGGTCGAGAACCACAACTTTACACCCAGTTCTAAACCCTGGATCTATGGCTAAAGTGGGTTTCATTCCTGCTGGTGCAGATAACAGTAATTCTCGCAGATTTGATTCAAAGGTTTTAATTGATTCTATATCAGAGTATGTTTTCTTCTGAGAAATTACCTCACCGATAATGGAAGTTTTCATTAACCTATTGAATGCGTCTTTAAGCATGACTTGATAAAAATCACGAATTATGCTGTCCCTTGTCCTAATTTCTCGTGATTCCAGATAATTAAGTACGACATCTTCATCAAAAGCCAGTTCATAGTTTAAAATTCCCTCAGCTTCACCCCGACACAAAGCCAGCAGATTATGGGGAGCAATATTTTTTACCCGCATCTGATAGTTGCGGTACATTTCAAATTTGGTTGTTCCTTCGGGGTAATCTTTTTTGATGTGAGAGACAAATAACCCATCGGCTAGGAAGTAGTCACGCAGATATGCCCGTAATTCGGCTTTTTCGGCGACCTCTTCCGCTAAAATATCAGCAGCACCTTTGAGTGCTTCTTGGGTTGTGTTCACTCCCTGAGTCTGGGAAACATACTTGGCTGCGGCGTTTTCTAGTGATGCGGTTGCAGCATTGGGGATATTTAAGGATTTGATCAACTGCGCTAAGGGTTCTAAACCTTTTTCTCTGGCGATAGTGGCGCGGGTACGGCGTTTGGGACGATAGGGGAGATATAAATCTTCCAGTTCAGTTTTTTGTAAACAGGCGGTAATTTTGGCTTCGAGTTCTTCTGTGAGTTTACCTTGTTCCGCGATCGCATTTAAAATTACGGTTTTTCTGGCTGCTAATTCTGTTAAATAAGTATATCGCTCAAACAGGTCGCGCAATTGGACTTCATTCATTTCCCCGGTGCGCTCTTTGCGGTAACGTGCAATAAAGGGAACTGTCGCACCTTCTGCTAAAAGTTCTAAGGCGTTTTCTATCTGATGGGGTTTGAGGTTTAATTCAGTCGCCAGTAGTTGAGGAATGTTGAGCATCGGGTGTTTAATTGAAAAAGGTACTCCTAAATGTAATATGCTAGATCATCTCCTCAGTATTTTACTCCAAGATATTTATCTGCGTTCCCAATAATCTCTTGTCTGAGTAGAAGAAGTTGCACTAGGGAACGCACCATACAAGATCGCACTACTTTTAGCAACTGAATTATATTATAAAGATTGTTTAAAATTATACCTTAACATTTACAGATATGCCTCTAAGTTGGAATGAAATTAAGCAAAGGGCGATCGCCTTTTCTAAGGAATGGGAAAGTGAAACTTCAGAAAAGTCAGAGTCGCAATCCTTCTGGAATGAATTTTTTAATGTGTTTGGCATTTCACGGCGGCGGGTGGGGAGTTTTGAGTTACCAATCAAAAAGGCAGACAATAAACAGGGTTTTATCGATCTTTTGTGGAAAGGAATGATTTTGGTGGAGCATAAATCTAGGGGCAAGGACTTAGATAAGGCTACACAACAAGCAAAAGATTATTTTCCAAATTTAAAGGAGGATGAGTTACCGAAATATATTTTGGTGTCGGATTTCCAAAAATTCAGGCTTTATGATTTAGATACGAACGAAACCAAAGAGTTTGAGCTACAAGATTTTGTAAATCATGTGCATCTATTCGGCTTTATAGCGGGATATGAAAAACGGGTTTATAAGGATGAAGATCCTGTCAATATTAAAGCGGCAGAATTGATGGGAAAACTGCACGATCTCCTCAAAGAAATTGGTTACATCGGGCATGATCTAGAAGTATATCTAGTGCGGCTATTGTTCTGTATGTTTGCTGATTATACAGGCATTTTTAATAGGGGGATTTTTCGGGAATATCTTGATTTGCATACGAAGGAAGATGGCAGTGATTTGGCGATGCACATTGCTTCAATTTTCCATATTTTAAATACCCCAAACGAGAAGCGGTTAAAAAATTTAGATGAGAATTTAGCACAGTTTCCCTATGTGAATGGGAAGTTATTTGAAGAGACTGTACAACCTGCTGCTTTTGATAAGCAGATGCGGAAAATGTTGTTAAAGGCTTGTGGTTGTGATTGGGGTCAAATTTCTCCTGCAATTTTTGGCTCGATGTTTCAGGCGGTAATGAATCAGACAGAAAGGCGCAATTTAGGGGCGCATTACACTTCTGAGAAGAATATCCAAAAGTTGATTAAGCCGCTTTTCTTGGACGATCTGTATGCTGAGTTTGAGAAAGCTAAGGGTAGTAAGGGCAAGCTAGAAACGTTACATCAGAAGATTGCGAATTTGCATTTTCTCGATCCTGCTTGTGGTTGTGGCAATTTCTTAATTATCACTTATCGAGAGTTGCGAGATTTAGAGCTTGAAATTTTAAAAGAATTGTATAGGAAGCACAAAAGTTTCCTTGATGTCGGGTTGTTTATTAAGGTGGATGTCGATCAGTTTGCGGGGATTGAGTATGATGAGTTTGCGGTGCGGGTGGCTGAGGTGGCGATGTGGTTGATCGATCATCAGATGAATGTGAAGGTAAGTAATGAGTTTGGGCAGTATTTTGTGCGTTTACCATTGAAAAAAGCCGCGAAGATTTTGCATGGTAATTCGTTGAGGATTGATTGGGAGTCGATTGTTGTAAAAGAAAAGTTAAATTTTATTTTGGGTAATCCTCCATTTGTCGGGAAACATTTACAAAATGCTAAACAAAAAGCGGATATGCAAGAAATATTTGCTGGTGTGAAAGGTGCAGGGGTTTTAGATTATGTTGCGGCTTGGTATATCAAGTCGGCGCAGATAATTCAAAATACTGATATTCGCTGTGGTTTTGTTAGCACCAGTTCAATTTCTCAAGGTGAGCAAGTTGGCATTCTTTGGCAAGAACTTTATAGCAAATATAAAATTAAAATTCATTTTGCCCATCGTACCTTTAGTTGGAGTAATGAGGCTAAAGCTAATGCTGCTGTACATTGTGTGATTATTGGCTTTGGGTTGCAAGATATTGAAAATAAGAGAATCTTTGATTATGTAGATATCAAGGGCGAACCAACAGAAAAAAGAATTAGAAATATTAATCCGTATTTAGCTGAGGGTAATGATTTAGTAATTCTGAAAAGAACTAAGCCAATTTGTAACGTATCCTCAATGTTAGCTGGTAATAAGGCTATAGATGGTGGAAACTTAATTTTTAATGATGAAGAGAAATATAAATTTATTCAAGAAGAGCCTTTAGCAGCTAAGTATTTTAAGCAATTCATTGGTTCAGAAGAGTTTATCAATGGCAAAAGTCGATGGTGTCTTTGGCTTGTTAATGCACAGCCACAGGAATTAAAGAAAATGCCTTTAGTGATGAAGAGGATTGAAAATGTAAGACAGCTAAGATCAGTAAGTCCTGATAAGAAAGCTCGTTTTTTAGCAGACTATCCTACAACGTTCAGAGATAAGCATAATCCAGATTCCGCAATTATTGTTCCATTAGTTTCATCAGAGAATAGAAAATATGTTCCTTTTGGATTTATTGATAAGACTATAGTGCCAAGCAATCTTTGCTCTTTTATTGCTGATTCTAGCTTTTATCTATTTGGTGTTCTTACTTCTGAGATGCACATGACTTGGGTTAAGTACGTTTGTGGAAGATTAGAAAGTCGTTTTCGTTATTCAAATACAATCGTTTACAACAACTATCCATTCCCTGAAAATGTCAGCGACAAACAAAAGCAAAAAGTCGAAACCGCCGCGCAAGCAGTATTAGACACAAGAGCAAAATATACCGATAGTAGTCTCGCTGATCTTTACGATCCTCTCACCATGCCGCCCGACTTGGTAAAAGCACATAAAGCCCTAGACAAAGCCGTAGACCTTTGCTATCGTCCCCAGCCTTTTGTTAGCGAACTAAATCGCATCGAATATTTATTTAGCCTCTATGAAGCCCTAAGTGCGCCATTGCTCAAAGTTGAGAAGAAAAAGCGAAGCAAGAAAAAAGATAGTTAATAAATTCGATGATGTGGCGATCGCTATTCCCGTGAGTCGTGATGCCCCAGTTTTTTGCTAGAATCAACCACAATTATAAATAAACACAGTGTTCATCTGCTTGGATCTATTTTGAGAATTTAGTTACGAGGATAGGAAAAATGCATTTGTCTTTTTTGATTCCCCTCTGTACTGCTTTAGCTACCGGCTATGTATCAAAAAAATGTGATGGGGAAATAGCTTATCTTATTAGTTTATTTACAGTTATCAGTTTAATTTTGAGTTTAATATTAGCACCTTGGCAGTTTCAGCTATTGCTGTTAATTTTGGTTTTGGTCGGCACTGAGAGATTTTTACAGAGACAGTAAGATAAAATATATCCAAACAATTGCAGGATAGTAACTAAAGCTAATCACTATCCTGCAACTATAAATTAGGTATTGAGCTTATGCTTATGCAGGAATCAACACTGTATCAATCACGTGAATAACACCATTATCAGCAGCAACATCTGGTGTTGCAACCTTGGCATCATTAATCTTGACACCATTTGACGCATCAATTTTTACATCAGAACCTTGAACAGTAGTAGCTGATTTCATCTTGACTACATCGGCAGCCAATACTTTACCTGAAACCACATGATAAGTCAGGATTTTTTTCAGCTTAGGAATATCCTTAAGCAATGCATCAACTGTACCTGCGGGAAGCTTTGCAAACGCTTCATCAGTGGGTGCAAAAACGGTAAATGGACCAGAACCTTTGAGAGTATCTGTTAAACCAGCAGCTTTGACAGCCGCAACTAGAGTGTTAAAAGAGCCAGCATTTGCAGCAGTATCTACAATGTCCGCCATATTTTTTGATTCCTTTATATTTCGTTACAACGGTAAACTTTTTGATATTAGATAGTATCTATCTTGAGACATATAGAAGACATTTCATTTGAGTGAATTAGATTAGATGAAGTTAAAAAAGTAAAAATACCTTTCCACATAGGTGGCAGTGCTATTTATCACATTGCCAAAAGCATGGATAAAGTCGAGATTATAAAAATAGTGAAATCGCCTATATCAAGGTATGTGTTGATTTTAGATTTGTTTTTACACAAATTACTTTTTTAAAACCTAATCATTTATTTCATCGTGATCATAGTAAATCACAAAAATCCTCTCAAAATTTTTTAGCTATGAGTTATTTATTCCTAGCATAAAGTCTTCATAAGCAGTGACAAGCATCTGTGACTGCCTTAACACATTGCCAAATAAATAAGGGGGAATCTGCCAAGCCGCAATAGTTATTTCTTTAGTAATATCCTGTAAACTAATTGCGATTAGTTCCTGTTCTGGTGGCTGTTCTGCAACTGTACCAGACCAACTAAAAGCTAATAAAAAATCATCGTATCCAGGTAAGGAGGCAATTAAATATTCTTCTGGTAATGCCTTGTACATAATTCCATGTTCATTGGCAATTGCAATTAATTTTTGGAACCGATTAAAATTCGTCATTTCTTGTTGTAACCACTATCCGATTTTGATCAAAGCTGAAAGTATTTTGGTTTTACCCAAAGACTGAAAGGGTGATTAAATCAGTAAATAGTCAACAGTGAAAAGTTATCACCTTGATCTAGTAAGGGATTTTCACCCAATTATGTCTCTTAACTGATAACTGTTAAGGGTAATCGAAAAATACTATCCCAAGCTATCATTTGGATTCGTAACAAATATTACTTTTTTACAGAATGTTACTTGAATAAATTGTTACTAATAGGTTGGGTTATTTGCTTCACAGTTGCGAAGAATTGTCTGATCATTTTTTGATCTCACGCAGAGACGCAGAGGCGCAGAGAGAAAGAGAATTAATCCTTATTCGTCTGTGGAAATTAGATGTTGCAGTCTTCCAGTCTCGATACGAGAGAAGAAAAACCCCGTCTTGCGTCACCACGATATTTTCCATTTTTTCTCCAAGGGTAAATTGAGGGTAAGTGTCCCTGTGGTGCAGATGTAGAAAAAGTCAAATCTTGATAATACAACCAGTCGTTTCCTTTTCTCCATCCTACTTTTTCCCCAAAGGCTTCCCAAATTTCATAAATATACTCTCTGGTTCCCCCCAAACTTTGATAAATGCGTTGTTGTAAAGAAAAACCAAAGTGCCCATTGCTATATTTAACCCACAACTGGTCAATGGTGCGGAGGTCTTCACAGGGAAAGTTATAAATATTTTTCCCCTCTAACCAACCATATTTTTCTCGGTTGGTTATTACTAACATAAGGTGAAATGTTTCCTCGTCTGCTTCTTTCCATTTTCCCGCAGCGAGTAACTCACGCAACTTGCTATAGTCTATCCCCACAACTGACTTTAATTCCCCCTCTGCGCTTGCGGGGAAAGGGTTAAAGGGTGAGGTTCTTCTCACTTCGTTTGCAGGATGGAAAACATTTATGACTTGTGGACTACAAAGCTGACAACTATCGACACGAGATAAAAGATGTCCTACCCATCCACCACCGACATTTCCAATACCCCATTCGCCGACAACACCTAAAGGAAGGTGTCCTTCTGGTGCTGTGATGTCAAAAATAATATCTTTCCAATTCAACCAGCTGTTTCCTTTTCTCCATCCGACGCTTTCCCCAAAGGCTTCCCATACTTTTAAATCGCACTTTTTCGTTCCCCCTAAACTTTGATAAATGCGTTGTTGTACAGAAAAACCAAAGTGTCCATTGCTATATTTCAACCACAATTGGTCAATGGTGCGGAGGTCTTCACAGGGGAATTTATCCGTAGTTTGACTATCTAACCAACCTTTATTTTCCTGCTTCGCTACAGCTAACATAACGCGCCTTGTTTCTTCATCTGCTTCTTTCCATTTTCCCGCAGCGAGTAACTCACGCAACTTGCTATAATCCATCCCCACAACTGACTTTAATTCCCCCTCTGCGCTTGCGGAAATTTGGTTAGATGGTGAGGTGATTTTCTTTAATGAAACAGGATTTAAAACATTAACAACTTCTGCAACAGATTGATAACGCTGCTTAGGGATAGGATTTGCTAACTTTTCCAGTATCTGACCAAATTCATCACTAATAACATTCCCATTCAAATAATCTCGCCATACCCATTCGCCCTCCATCACATCATATAAATCAAAGGGGCTGATTGCTGTTAATAAATGCAGACAAGTTACACCCAAACTATATAAATCACTAATAAATTTAGGTTTACCATGCAACTGCTCAGGGGCGCAATATTCCGCCGAGCCGATAACTGTAGCCGTAGCTGTGCGCTGTTGTTTCTCAACTACTTTAGCTGCGCCAAAATCCACTAAAAATAATTTGTTATCAGAACTCCGACGAATGATATTCTCAGGTTTAATATCTCGGTGAATTACCTGTTGACTGTGAACAAATTCCAAGATTTCTAAGAGTTCTATTAATAATTCTCTAATCTGCTGTTCTGAAAAAACCCCGTTTTTATCTAACTCTGCTTCTAGAGTTTCCCCTTTCACAAATTCTTGCACTAAATATTGGCGATTATCTGCGGTGAAATAAGCCATTAACTCTGGGATTTGCGGATGCTTACCCAATTCTTCTAAACGTTCTGCTTCTTGTGCGAATAACTGAGAAGCTTTTTCAATGCTATCTGTCCCCTGTGCTTGGGCGAGAAATTGCTTAATCACACAAAAAGGTTTTGAGGGTTTATCTTCGTCAATGGCTAAAAATGTCCGCCCAAATCCCCCTTGTCCTAAAATTGACTGCGGCGCATACCTTTCTCGAAAAAGTAACTTACTACCGCACTTTTGGCAAAATTGGAAATTATCAGGGTTGGGGTGGAGACAGTCGGGATTAAGACATTGACGCATAAACTCAAAACCGGGAATTTGTGATCATTTTATCCCTAATTTGCTCTAATTATCTTTGCGCCTCTGCGCCTCTGCGTGATCAAAGTTCATAACAATCCCCGATAATGAATAAACAGCAAAATTACTGCCCAAGAACCCAAAGAGACTTTAATTGCTACTAAGATATTCAGTATGGGTATAATTCCACCACTAATCAGCGCACCCAATTGACCGTAGGGTAATTCCAATCCACTCAGAGTGATCACCGCCAGTAAAATAAACACCAAAACGGAAACTTTTTCCCATCTGGCGGCGTTCCAGCGCTTGTAAATGGCTTGCATTGAATCTGTAGAGGAGGTAATAGCTACTAAGCCAATGGCTGTTCCTCCGGCTACCCCAGCAGCAAAACCACCACCAGGGCTAAGATGTCCCCGAATCGCTAGTTCGATTCCTACTAAGGCACAAATAGTTGCGCCTAGACGCGCTAGGATAATGGATGGTTGATCTGTGAATTGATAAATGTTGGATAATGGTTTTTCATCGGCTAGCAGAAAACGCGCACCCATGACGGCGATGGTAAATACTACGACTTCAAAGATGGTGTCATAGAGGCGATTTCTGAGAATGATTCCGGTGACTGCATTGGGAACACCGCTATCTTCAACTATGGATTGAACGATCGCAATATCTAAGGTATTTGATACAGTATTGGGAATAATCATAAATATGCAGTACAACACTACGCCGGCTGCTATATAGACCCATTTCATCAATGTTTCTCCTCTGAGTCTGGTGTATTTACATAGGTCAGCATGGTTGCTGGTGATAAAAGTTCGGTTTGGATAATTTCGTAAATGCGGCGGACTCTGATGAAGGTGTGATAGGGTTCCTGCTCTACTGCTGATGGCGATCGCCTGATACAGGTAGCATGAATTTCTTTATCCATTAATCCTTGCTGCAAGTCCTGTGTATTAGAATAGGTTACTAATTCTAAGCGCATATAGTGTTTGCGAAAAATTTGGCGTAATTCATCCAATAATTGCCCAAAATCCTCTGGGGTTTCCTGATCTATGGAGAGTACCCCCAAACGCATAACTAAAGATGAACGCACGGCGATCGCATAGAGAGTAATGGCCAGGAAAGTCCCCATCAAAGCTTGGGTTAAAGCTACATCTGCCGCCCCAAACAGTGCAAATACCAAAGCCGCCACCGCGCCCAATATTCCCTGAACCACTAAGGCATTGTAGGGATTTACCTGTAATACAACTATAATTGCTGATAAAGGCATCAGGGCAGTAATAATATAAACATAGTTATCAGTCATGATCAGCCTCAGTGCTAGAACAGTATGCCAACACGTAGCCCAAAACTGTATTCCAAATTGCCAAGGAGATGATACCTAGAAGCAGTAGCGGCCATTCCCTGGGGATTTGTAACAGTAGCCCAAAAACAATCAACATGGAGCCAAGGGTATCGGCAACGGAAAGACTATGTAACTTAAATAATACCGAGCGATCGCCAATCAACGGCCAAGTTCCCCAAAACCAAAAAGCGATGCCTACTCCGATGCAAACATAACTCAACAGGTTAATCATAAGCTCCCCATCCGTTTTAGTAGATGTGCTAATAACATTAATCCCGCATTCCCCACACTCAAAATAATAATTCCCACAACACCAATCATCCAATCATCCCGTAACACCGAAACAATCAAAATCATAATTGAAGTCTTAGTAGCAATACTGGCAAAAGCCAACATTTTTTGCCAAATATCATCATCATGCCAAGCCTCATACATCGGTATAAGTAAAGCAATAATCATGGCTATCAATACCAAATTCATGAATTTTTCCTCCGAGTAATCCGGTGGACTTCATACCAGCCATCTTGGTGATATTTTAAAACAATGGTCTTAGGTGTAAAGGTAATCAAAAATATATCTAAAAACACAAGTCCTGGCGTGCGTTGGGGTTTAACTCGTTCCATAATCACATCTTCGTGTTTGTGGGGACGAAAGATAATTTCCACAGCCTCAAGATATGCTTGCGGTATCGCCACAAGCACCTCACCCAGCACACGCAGCCAATGCTTTAATGATTCCGGCGCTTTTTGACGACCCGGTAATAACAGTGCCACGCTGACACCAATAATGATATTAGCCACACTAAAATCAGAAGTGAGCAAAAACCAAATAGTTAACCGCAATATCAGATTTAAATGCCCAATCATGCCAATATCAACCCCAATAGCAGCAGCAACATTAAACTCATTACCCCTATCAAATGCTCAAGTTGCTCCAACACACGGGGTAACTTAATCGCAACTCGGCGAACAATCAAGAAATAACCTAACCAACCCCCGGCAATGATAGCCAGTGATTTTGTGATATTGGCAATGGTATATGCTTCCAAATATAGAGTATTAGCCGTAATTAGCCCACCAATTAACAGTATCATTGCTAACCAAAAAGTCGGTTTAAATTTTCCCCCTAGCTCTAATTTTTCATGGGGCAAAAAGATGAATTTGGCAAACACCATTGCCGTTCCCACCGCCGCCACATTCATGATGATCTCTTGCCAAGGTGACACATTCTGGAGTGTCAACATCTTGGCCCCAAATCCTACGAATAAAGGAAAACCGGAAATCGAGAGACTAGCCATCACCAAGACAATCCACACCCTTATGTTCATGGGTTTATCTTGCAATTCCTGAAAATTGCGACTCGGTAAGTTTCCGGCTATCAAGAACAACGACGATTTCACTAGTCCATGTGCCAGTGCATACAAACCTCCCACCGCCGGTGCAGCCATAATCCAGCCTAACTGGGAAATAGTACTCAATGCCAGCGTTCGTTTAGTATCCTGTTCAAAGATGGCACAGACTACCCCTAGCACGATTGTCGCCACGCCAAAAATCCTGATAATTGGATCTATTTCCTCCAACATCAAAGCACAGCGTACCAGGGGAAATACACCAGTTTTTACCACAACTCCTGACAGCATCGCCGACACTGGGGTTTCTGATTCTGAGTGAGTCAACGGCAACCACAAACCTGATACAAAAATTCCCCCTTTTGTCAAGAGTCCCAAAAAAATTAGGGCGATCGCCTCTTTTGGTGCGTTACCCAAACCGGCAAAAGCAAAAGAATGATTCGCCTGATAAACCAACACCACCCCCACCAGATAAAACAGCATCGCCGTGTTGCTCACAAACAGATAGCGCAAAGCCACCCAAATAGAGCGATTAGTACGGGGATAGGCAATCAATAAAAATGCCGCAATCCCAATTACCTCTAAAGCCACATAGGAACTGATAAAATCCCCAGAGACAAACGCAGAATTAACACTGCCATGTAAAATGATTATCTGCGTATAAAAGAAAGCCGTCTTATCACTGTGCCAACAGTAGAGAATCACCGCCATCGTTACCAAAGCATTAGTCAAGATAAAGTAGCCGCTCAATTGATCAACTACTAATGTCACCCCGAAATTATCCAGTAACCCCAGTGTCAACGGCGACTCTTGGAAAAATACCTGCAATCCATATCCCAGGGAAACCAAGGCTACCCCCAGGGCGAGATAGCGATCAACTTGGGGTAGCAGATAAATCACAAACCCTAAAAAAAACGGTAGTGCAATCCAGGCGATGGTAATGGTACTCATGGGGTATTGTTTTTCTCGATCTCGTTAGTTTCCAAGGTGGGATTATCCCGCGCTAGCTTCATGACACCCACCAGCATTACAGCCTGAATTGAAAAGCCGATCACAATAGCCGTCAAGATCACCGCCTGGGGAACCGGGTCGGCATAAGCGGGATTTTCGACTTTGCCCACAATGGGTGTGAAATAGCCCTCTTTGGATGCAACCAGTACGTAATAGGCGATAACTCCTGTACTCATCACATCCATAGAGATGATTTTCATTACCAAATTTTTTTTCAGTATTATGCCGAAAAAGCCACATAAGATTGTGGCAAATATAAATGCTTCTAACACGGAAGTTATTTGTTGAGTAGTGGTATCAAAGTAGCTAACTGATCAAATTAGCTTTTTCTAAAGTTTCTTTTTCTGCAGGGGGTTGTTTAAATGCAAACCGCAACAAAGGCGGTGCTAAAAAGGTAGTTAAAATTACCATAGTAATGATCGCCGCTTCTAATGGTTTATCCAAAGTACCACTAGCTGCACCAATCCCCGCAAACACTAACCCAACTTCGCCACGGGGAATCATCCCCGCACCAACCGCCAAACGGTTAATTCCTGGTTTTCCAAACACAGCCCAACCTGTAATAATTTTGCCGATAATCGCTACCACAATTAAGAAAGTAGCAATAATTAATCCGGCGCGATTTTCAGGAACTAAAGGATTGAGAACTCCTAAATCAACTTTTGCCCCCACGGTCACAAAAAAAACAGGTACTAAAATATCCGCAATGGGTTTCACCTGTTCATCTAGCTCTTTGCGTTTATCTGTTTCATCCAAAACTAACCCAGCCGCAAAGGCTCCTAAAATTGCTTCTAAATGAATTGCATTGGCTAAAAAAGCCATCAAGAATGCAAAGATCAATGCTGGGATAATTAAGTTTCCTCGTGTTTGCAATTTATTGGCAATGCCAACGAAACCGCTATTGAAATATTTACCCAGAAGAATTGAACCCACCAGAAAAGCTGTAGCGCTGACAATCAGATAAATGACATTTAAAATATCAATTTCCCCTGTTTTAGCCAGACTGGCAACTACTGCCAAGACAATGATGCCTAAGATATCATCAATGACAGCTGCACCCACAATAATTTGACCTTCAGCAGATTTTAACTGCCCTAATTCTGCCAAAACTTTAGAGGTAATTCCAATACTAGTAGCTGTCAGTGCCGCACCTGCAAAAATTGCCGGAATCACAGGAGCATGAAATAACCAAATCAATCCTGCAGTACCAGCAGCAAAGGGAACAGCTACCCCAATACAAGCCACAACTGCTGCTTGATAGCCAACTTTTGTTAGTTCTTTTAAGTCTGATTCCAAACCAATTTCAAACAACAGAATGATCACGCCCAGTTCTGCCAGCATGGAAATGATTTCACTCTGGCTTTGAAAAATTGATGTGACTGCTGCGGGAGTGATGTTGTTAATCAATTGCAGGATAGTCATAATGTTGGAGTCAGTTGCAGCTGCACCACTTTCAGAAAACATAACTAAATGTAGTGCAGAAGCGCCTACCACCACGCCACCCAGTAATTCACCTAAGACCGGAGGTAAGTCTATACTTCTAGATAACTCACCGCCAATTTTACTGGCAAGATAAATGACTACTAAACTGAGTAATACACCAGCCAAAACAATGGGGGCATTTTCGGCTTCATTGGTGGTTGCGATTAGAGGTGAGTTAAGTATTAAGTCTGTCAACATCTTGTTATCTTTCTGTTAGATTGATCAATTGTCCTATGAGAGCAATTCCTCGGAGAATAGGTAGTTGCCTACCTCTGTTGAACTAGTTAAATTTCATACTGGTAGGTATGAGTGAGTAATCATATTCACGCTTTTTCGCTGATGCTACTTGAATATGGATCATCGACTAAAGCCAAGGCTTGCTTCAGTGCTTCTGTACGATTCATGAAGAAATTATGGGCAGGTACGAATCTCTCAATGCCAAATTTTTCTAAGCGGCGTTTCACTTTGCCAGATGCACCGACAATTAAGACATGACGACCTTGTTCACAGGCATCTTTGATGGCATTTTCAATTGCTAAAGAAGCCGTCACGCCTAACATTGGCACATCACTGAGGTCTAAAATTAGTACATCAGAATCGGCCATGGCGGAATGTTCACGCGCGATCGCCTTAGAAACCCCAAAGATCATCGGCCCACTCAGGTAAAATAGCAGTATCCGTCCGTTAGCTAGATCAAGTAATTTTTTCTCTTCATCATTTAAAACAATGGCATCATCGGCATCGGTAATCGTCTTCACATCCTGAGACTGTAACTGTGAAAGCCGTTCAATCGTTAAGATGTTAGCAATAAACACCCCCACACCCACAGCCACAATTAAGTCAACAAATACCGTTAAAAACATCACGCCGTACATAATCAGCGCACCCTTGAGAGATACCTGATGCGCGCGTTTCAAAAAGCTCCAGTCAAGAATATCAATCCCCACCTTTAGCGCAATACCAGCCAATACTGCCATAGGGATATTTTGAGTTAAACCAGCTGCCCACAAAACCACAATCAGTAAAATTAAAGCACGAGTCAAACCAGATAAAGCCGTTCTCCCACCAGCCTGGATATTCACTACCGTTCCCATAGTTGCGCCAGCCCCAGGCAGTCCACCACATAAACCAGATACTAAGTTACCGATACCTTGACCAATTAATTCCTTATTAGACTTATGTTCAGTGCGAGTCAAACTATCTGCAATTACCGAAGTTAATAAAGTATCAATACAGCCTAGCATCCCCAACATTGCCCCATCGACCAACATTGCCCTCATATTTTCTAGACTAAAGCTAGGCATATAAAACTTTGGCAAGCCCATCGGGATTTCCCCAATCCTTCTGATTTCAACATCTCCAAAAAATACCAGGGAAACGATTGTTACAAATACTAAAGCTACTAATTGTGGTGGCACAAAGCGCTTTAATTTAGATGGCATTAAATAGATAATTGCCAAAGTCATCACGCCCAAAGCCGTTTCGACAGGATTTATCTTTGCTAATATCTGCGGTAAATTTTGTACCAGTCCCAGTACACCACCTTTACCAGTGGTTTGTCCCAGAAAAGCGGGAAGTTGCAACAAAATTAGAATGACTCCAATCCCAGACATGAAACCAGAAATCACACTGTATGGCATCAGGGTAATATATTTACCCAGCTTAAATACTCCTAATAATATTTGAAATATCCCCGCCAGCATCACTACGGTAAAAGCCATTTCCAAACCGTTATCTGGGTTGTTTGCCATAATGGAACTAACCACAGCAGTCATGACTACAGTCATCGGCCCGGTAGGTTCAGAAATCAGCGTTGGTGTCCCACCAAATAAGGCGGCAAAAAAACCGATACAGACCGCGCCATAAAGACCAGAGGCAGGGCCAGCACCAGAAGCGACACCGAATGCTAGTGCTAGAGGTAAGGAAACAATAGCGGCAGTTAAACCACCGAATAAGTCACCTTTTAAGTTTCTAAAATGGATAGTATTAGTCAATTGCATCTGGCGGTTTTGATTAGGAAAATATTAAAGTTTTGATTTGTAAAATTACGCGCAACTTGGAGGAAGTTTTATCTTGATGATATTAAAAATCTGACAAAGAAAAGTTGAAGTCTTTGCCAATCGGCAGAATATGTTGCCTTTTTAGATGGCGAATCGTGAATGCGAATCCCCAAAAAAAACGACTGAGGTCAAGAACAGTGAAAAATTTTGACTAAAAAACTGACATTAATTGTGAGTCTTTTTTGTCATGAACTTGAATGGCGTTAAGAATAGCTTACAGCGTTATGGATGAATATTATCTTTTTACAACCATAAGTATGAAATAAATATTAAATTATTTGCATAGATAAAAGGCTATACCTATTAAGTAAAATTTATTTTAAATATTTATTTAATAAAAAAATCTTATAAAAGCTTCGATACTGCCTGCAATACAGGAAATTTCCTCAGAAATGAGCAATCAAGGTGACGCTAATCGCTCCTATCTGTGATTTATATTCGACTTAAGCAAAAAACTCTCAAACCCTCATTCCTCTGTGTACTCTGCGTCTCTGTGGTTCGTTTTCCCCTGACTTATGCGTAAGTCCTATTATTAAATTAACCAAGATGACTAGCACTGCACAAATAAGTCAGCCAAGTAAAAAAAATTACTATACTCAATTAATAGCAAAACTTTTAACATCTAAGTTTTTTGTTAAATGGACGTACCCCGGCTCGAACGGGGGACCTCTACGATGTCAACGTAGCGCTCTAACCAACTGAGCTATACGTCCTTAACCAAACGAAAACTTAATATAACATATATTTTACTGTAAAGCAAATATTATTTTTCACGCCCTCATGTTTCTCAAACGCATAGACAAATATCTCAGATAATTTCTTTCCTTCTTTCTTTAGACATCAAAAGGTGAAACCCTTACAGTGACATTGTTTCAACCCCGTAATACCCTGCGTTGGCTGTAGAGTTTCCTGTTTCCTGGTATATATTAATAGTAATAAATATTACCGGATGAATTGCCACTCGCATAAATACTGCTAATTCAGGAATATAAAAATCCTAATGCTGGAATTTTTAGATATTTTTGTTTCCACCCAATTTATTCCTCATGGACATTGCTATCTGTGGAAACCCGGTTTGGTATGGTTACACGTTCTTTCTGATTCGTTAATTGCCTTTGCCTACTATTCTATTCCAGTGATGCTGGTTTATTTTGTCCGCAAACGAAAAGATATACCTTTCGGTGGGATATTCTTGATGTTTAGCGCTTTTATCATTGCTTGCGGTACGACTCATCTGATGAATGTCTGGACGCTTTGGGTTCCGACTTATTGGTTATCGGGGTTAATTAAAGCTATCACTGCCTTTGTGTCTGTTTTGACGGCTTTACAAATGTTACCTTTAATACCTCAAGCTTTAGCGCTACCAAGTCCTGCTGAACTAGAAGAAGCGAATTGTCAACTAGCAAAGGAAATTGCGGAACGGAAACGTACAGAAGAGGTGCTGAGAGAAAGTGAGCAACGCTGGGAGTTAGCTTTACGTGGGAATAATGATGGGATTTGGGATTGGAATGTGAAAACTAATGAGGTTTTCTTCTCTACTCGCTGGAAAGAAATGCTGGGGTATGAAGAAAAGGAAATTTCTCACTATGTAGATGAAAGTGTGATGCGGGTACATCCAAATGACCGCAACGGGGTAATGAAAGCAGTTGAAAATCATTTTTCTAAGCTCACACCATTTTACACTAATGAGCATCGAGTTTTATGTAAAGATGGTAATTACAAATGGATTTTGGATCGAGGTCAAGCCCTGTGGGATGAAGATGGTAATGTAGTTCGGATGGTAGGTTCCTATACTGACATTACTGAACGCAAGGAAGCGGAGAAGGCTTTAAGTGACCTACTCAAGGAACTAGAAAGTAGAGTTGAAAGACGGACTTTAGAGTTAACACAAATCAATAATTCACTAGCAGCAGAAATTACCGAGCGCCAGCGCATAGAGAAGGCATTAAGAGAAAGCGAAGAGCAATTCCGATCTGCATTTGACCAAGCGGCTGTTGGTATTGCTCATGTAGGTATTAATGGAGAGTGGCTATTAGTTAATCAAAAGCTTTGTGATATTGTTGGCTATAAATCTGAGGAACTGTACAGGCTGAGTTTTCAAGATATTACTTATGGTGATGATCTGGAAGATGATATTAATTATGTTAACCAAATATTAGCAGGTGAAATTGACAGTTATTCCCTAGAAAAACGCTATTTAAGGAAAGATATTTCTCTGGTGTGGACTAATATTACAGTTTCTTTAATTAGAGAGGTTGATGGTGAGCCAAAGTATTTTATTTCTGTTGTGGAAGATATTAGCGATCGCAAGCATTCCCAAGAGAAAATTAAAGCCTCACTTTTAGAAAAAGAAGTGTTGTTAAAAGAAATTTACCATCGAGTTAAAAACAATTTGCAGGTTATTTCTAGCCTGCTTAATCTCCAATCTGCATATATTAAAAACTCAGAGGACATGGTAATATTTCAGCAAAGTCAGCAGCGTATCGCTTCAATGGCTTTGGTTCACGAAAAAATGTATCAATCACCAGATTTAGCCAAGATTAATTTACATGAATATGTGCAAGATTTAGTTTCTAGTCTATGCAGTTGTTATGAACTAAATACTAATGTAATTCTCTTAGATATTAATGTTGGTCAAGATATATTCCTAAATTTAGATGCAGCAATTCCTTGTAGTTTAATTATTCATGAATTGGTTTCTAATGCTTTTAAACACGCCTTTGTGGGGACGAATAAAGGGGAAGTGAATATTGAAATTACCAAAAATCATGAAAATCAAATTATACTAATAGTGAAGGATAATGGTATTGGTTTACCAGCAAATTTTGATTTTCAAAATACAGCATCATTAGGCTGGGAGCTAATAGATGCTTTAACTAGTCAACTTTCCGGCTCTATCAATATTAAGAGCGATATTGGCGTAGAATTTAAGATAGATTTTCCCTATATTGATAAAATTTGATTAAATAATGACAAACACACCCATAAACATTGTCATAGTAGAGGATGAAGCGATTGTTGCCAAAGATTTACGTAATCGGCTGCAAAAGTTTGGTTATACGGTTCCAGCTATCGCTCATTCAGGACAGGAAGCAATTAATAAGTCTTTAGAAATTTGTCCAGATTTAGTGCTAATGGATATTAGATTGAAAGGGGAAATGGATGGGATAGAGGCGGCGCAGGAAATTCATAAACATTTAGATATTCCCATAATTTATCTCACGGCTTATGCAGATGATCAAACTTTAGAACGCGCCAAGATAACTGAACCTTTTGGTTATTTGCTAAAACCTTTTAAAGAAAGAGAGTTACAAATCAATATTGAAATAGCTTTGACTAAATATAAGCTGGAAAAGCAGTTAAAAACTAATGAAAAATGGTTGTCTACACTGCTTAACAGCATCAGTGATGGGGTGATTTCTAGTGATTTGGAGAAATTAATTACTTTTATGAATCCTGTGGCTGAAAGTCTGACAGCTTGGAAACAAGAAGAAGCTTTTGGGAGAAATTTATCAGAAGTATTCAATATTGCTCATGGGGAAACTCAGGAACCTGCGGAAATCGAAATCACAAAGGTGTTGCAAGACGGTGATATTATCAGTTCACTAGTAGAAAGTGTTTTGATTAGTAAAGATGGTGTAGAGATTCCCATTGATGAAAGTGCTGCACCTATTAGAGATGATCAAGATCGGATTATCGGTATGGTGTTGGTTTTCCGAGATGTGACTGAGCGCCAAGAGGCTATTAAGGTTCGTCAAAAGCAAGTTGAGCAAGAACAATTGGTAGCACAGCTATCAGAAATTAATCGACTCAAAAATGAGTTTTTAAATTTATTTTCTCATGAATTGCGATCGCCTCTAAGTAATATGAAGGTGATCATCCAAATGTTGCAATTATCTCTGATATCTCCGGAAAATCAGCGCTATTTAGATATGTTAGCCGATGAGTGCGATCGTGAAATGAGGTTAATCAACGATTTATTAGACTTACAACGTTTAGAAACTGAAGGCTCTCTTCTAATTAACCCAGATGTGTTAGTATTAGAACAGTTTATCCCTTGGGTAGTTTCACCGTTTCAAGTCCGCGCTCAAGAACATCAGCAAACTTTACAATTAAATCTTCCCTCAAATTTACCGACGCTGTTATCAGATCCTACCAGCCTAGAACGGATATTAGGCGAATTACTGAATAATGCCTGCAAATATACTCCCACAGGTGGAATGATTATTGTCAATGTAGAGCATAATTCTGGAGAAATAGCCCCAAAAACTGTTATTACGATTCGTAATTCTGTAGAAATTCCTACAGCCGAATTACCACAAATTTTCAATAAATTCTATCGTTTACCCAACGCAGATATCCGGAATCAAGGTGGTACAGGGTTAGGCTTATCTATAGTCCAGAAGTTAGTAGAACAACTCCAGGGAATCATTCAAGTTGAAAGCAGTGCTGGATGGACAACCTTTAGAGTCATACTGAGTGATTTAGTCATTCCTTGAGCTAAGTAATGCTTTATTATATTACAAGATAGTTGGATAGATACTTCAGGAAGATGAATGTAATACAGACTAAGTTTAGATTAACTTTGGTGTGTCGAATAACTGCTTTCTATGGAGGTTTAGCAAAATGCTAAACCTTTTTTTGCGCTCAAAATTAACGCCTATCAGCTTGTCCAATATTTGTAAACTTCTGGAAGATAGATGAAAGTTATGATTTATCTCTTTAAAATCAACTGATATGGTAAACTCTTGGTATATATGGGCTTGGCTATTAGTCGAGCCTATTTTGTATATTTTTTTGCTAATATCAATTATTTGTGAGGCTGTATATTATTTCTACCCCACTAGCTTGGTTAAATTTTATTTATGCATCTTTATATTAAATTGGTATAAGTTGGTAAAGCCTTATAAACATAGCATCAATTTTTTTAAAATTGTATGTTTCTTGAGGAAGAAAAAATATTGTTTCTCTAGTGTTACTATTCAGTTTGTTAATGCCGGAAAAACATATAACTGCCCTGGAATAAACGCCAGGGTTTTCTTTTTTATCAAAGCTACATATCACATTGCCATTATTTTGTACAGGTCTATAAGATAGATGAATTAATGTCAGTTTATATATAAATTATCTATATACGGTAAACACCTGGTATATATAAAGGCTTGGCTGATCCAAGCCTTTTTCATACTTATGATATAGGATTTATTTTGATATTATCCGGCGTTAGTTGTAACTACTATATGGGTATCCTAACTAAAGGATGATGAACTCTATAAATAGTAATTCTAAATTATAAGTCAGTACGTTGTTAAGCACAGCAATAATTTAGGTTTGGTTGAAACCAAACCTTTTTTTATGCAGGACTTACGCAAAAATTGCCGAAAAGCTTAATTTATTGTTCGCGTAGCGTGCGCGAAGCGTATACCGCCAAGTCGCCAAGAACGCCAAGAATTTGTAGAGTTTGCGTAAGTCCTATAGGACTCCTATTTGATTTCTGAACAAGACTAAGAGAAAATACGGGGAGGTAT